>JAFNXG010000193.1 GCA_017383505.1 Clostridium sp. | reverse complement strand
AATCTTATTGGATAATTCTTTAAGCATGAAAACATTAGGGTTAGATAAATTATCTAAAATAGCAGCTAATATGTTTTTAGATTCAGTTAATGATGACATAAATGTTGGTATTATAACATTTGGAACAGAGACTACAGTTTTAAATAAAATAAAAGAGAAAAATGATATAGAAGAGCTAAAGAATAAATTAAATAAAGTATCGTTTGATGAAAGCTACACTAATATGAAAGATGGGATAAAAAAATCAATTGAAGAGTTAAATACAGTTGAAGGAAAAAAGACAATAATAATTTTATCTGATGGTCGTGAAGATGTTTTAGGTGGAACTACTGAAAGTCATTTTGATGAAATGGATAATTTAATTAAAGAAGCTGAGGAGTCAAATATTATAGTACATGCTATTGCATTAAGCGATAATATTGAAAAGGAATATCTAACAAAAATTTCTGATAATACAAATGGTTCTTTTAGAGATGGGAAGACTGCAAATAAATTATTTGAAGCATTAACTAGCATAATTGGTGTAGAAAATGATTTTATAACGGTAGCTAATTATAGCACTTCTACAAATAAATCTGAAAAAATTAAACTAAGTAATATGATAGAGGAAGCTGTTATCAATGTTGCAGCTTGTGATAATATAGAGCCACAAATTAGTGTAAAGTTAAATGGAAAAGAGATAAGTCCAATAAAATCTGGTGATTTATATGAAATATATAAGTTTGAAAACTTTGAACAAAGTGAAATAGAGATATCGTCTCTAGCAGAATCAAATGCTTCTGTAATAGTTCAATTAAAAAGTAAGGCTAAATTACACATTAAATCTAACTCTAATAACTATTTAAGTATACCTATGAATATACCAATTGAATATAAATTAGAATTACAATGTGAAGATAATGAAATTCCAGAGGGAACTTTTGTTGAAAGAAAAGGTGCAAAGCTTGACTATCATGATCAAAGAAATATATTTGTTGATGTATATGAAGCAAAGGAGCCTGGTGAGGATTATATTATATATAAGGTTAAAGATGGTACTGGAGGAATAATAGCGATGGCTGAGTTAGCGATATCTGTAAATGATTACCCATCTTTTTATTATGATAATCCAATAAGTTCAATTGTTAAAGGTGATAAGTTAAGTGTAGCCATTATACCAAAAGATAAAACTGAAGTAAGTGAGCTTGGAGGGATGCTAATAATAAAGGATGGAGAAAATATACAAGAAATTCCTTTGGTTAGTTATAATAATAAGCTTACAGCTGAAGCAGAAATAAATACAGTAGGAGAAATTAATTATTATGTATGTTTAAGGGGAGTTGAAGTAGAGTCTAATACTGACTTTGAATATAATCTTCCTATGCAAAGTTTATATGTTAAAAATAAGCCTAATATTGCACTTAATATAAAGAATTATGATATTAAAAATATGGCATTAGGAAATAGAGAAACTATAGTTATAAATATTTTATCTGAATCAGTAATACCAGAAGATACAAATATTAATATCTATGATTCAAGTAATAATAAAATTGGAGACTTTATAGTAAAGAAAGGCTTAATTGGGGATGTTAAAGTTGAAATAGAACCAATAGAAAAATGTGATGAGCTAATTTTATCATTTAAGTGTGATAATGGATATGATATTACAGAAAATTTAAAAACAGGTATAAAGGTTGTATCAAAACTAGGGTTTATTTTAGATAAGTATATTAAACCAATAATTATAGTAATACTGATATTATTAATAATAGGCTCAACTTTAATAGCTATATATCTATATGGAGTAAATATTTATAAAAAAAATATAGAGGATTTTTCTGAAGGAATATCTATTACTTATGATATATCACCAAGACAAAGTGGAAGTTGCGAAGCAGAAATTTCAAATAGGAGTCCAGCCATATATATTAATTATAATAAGCAAACTAATAAACTTTCATTAGATGAAGAATTAGATAATGTAATAGGTATTTTTGAGTATAAAAATAAATATGAAGATAGCATGAAATGGTATCAAGGTTTAATGTGGAAAATAACAAAGGGTAATATTATAAAGATAAATTATAATAGACAGGCAGAAGAGGAAGTATATTATGAAGGTGAACTAATAGAAGAAAATATAGAATATAAAAATGGAGTAAAAATAATATATAAAATGAATAAAAAAGAAATAGAAATACAAATTTAAAGTATATTAGGGGGATGAGAAAATGAGTAATAATAAAATTCCAAAGGATTTATTGCCAACGTTAGTTATTGGATTAGGTGGGACAGGTTTTCAAATAATAAAAAGGCTAAAAAAGTTATTTGCAAAAAAGTATAACAATATAAATCTGCCTATAAGATATTTAATTATTGATACAGATTTAAAGTCTTTTTTAGATGAATCGGTAGCAAATAATGAAAAGTGTCAACTAAGATTTAATGAGGGAGTAAAGTCTACATTAGATTGGGCTTATAAGAATCCTAATTTTAATTGGCTTCCTAAAAATCCACCATTAATACCAGACTTTTTTACAGCTACTGATCAAGGAGCTGGGCTTATGAGACCTATAGGTAGATTATATCTATGTAAAAATGCAAAGCTAGTATATGATACTATAAACGCTGCAAAGAATGACTTAGTAGATTTATATAAAATATTAACAGATGTGGGAGCTAATTTTTTAGATAATATAGGAAAACATAAGGTATACATTGTTGGTTCTTTAGCAGGGGGAACTGGATGTGGTACTTTTTTAGATGTATCAGTTATGTTATCTAAAATATTTAATAGAGATAATACTAACTTAATTGGTATGTTTACATTAGAAAGTTGTTATGATGATAAGTTATCAGCAGATTTAGATGCACAAAATAGAAGTAAAGCAAATTGTTATGCAGCATTAAAAGAATTAGAGTTTTATATGAGTTCTATTAAAAATCCAGAGGATGAAAGATATAAATTTACTTATACAAATATAGGAGAAATAAAGCTAGAAAAGAAATTATTAGATATATGCTATTTGATAGAAAATAAAAATGAAGCAGGTGGAGTTTTAACTAATGTTGAAGATATATATGATTTATGTTCATTACAATTATTCCAGGAGATTGGAACTCAATTAGGTTCTCAATTAAGAGCGGATTATAATAATTTTATTTGTAAGGACAAGGATCCTATATTAAATAGAGAGAGAAACTTTAGTACTTTTTCATCATCATCTATGGAGATACCTATAGATAATATAAAGAAATATTGTTGTAATAAGTTAGCAGAACAGATATTATCAAGCCTAGATAAAAGAACAGAATGTGATTACACTGAGAAAGTAGATTTATTAGTTGATGAAATAAAAAATGAATTAGTTATAAATACTTATTTAGTAAATAATAAAAATAATAAATTAGCTAATACAACAACTGTAGATGATTTGTTAAAGGCAAAAGGTACTGTAGTAAAATCTGAACAAAAAGTTAAAGAAAACAAAGGTAAATGGGATGAGGATTATAGTAATAATGAAGTTAAATTAAGAAAAATAATTAGTGAATATATAAATATAAATTCAACAGAAGATGGATTAAACACATTATCAGAAATATTGAAAGAAACATCTGGAAGGTTTAAGTATGAATTTAATAATTTAACTACAGTTAATCCTACCAAGTCAAGTGATATTATTAATGCAATTAATAATACCCAAAGTCAAGTTTCTAAGAAAAAGATTAAGGAAAAAGATAAAAAGAAAATAGATGAATGTAAAAATAAAATAAATACATTTTTTACTGATAATGAAAATGAAATTACTAAATATATATACAAGGAATTATCAGATTTAGTAGAAAAGATAATTAATGTTGAATTAGATAATATAGATATTATAAGAAGAAAAATTTATGAATTTAGCAGGGAGATAAATAGAAATCTTTTAAGGATAAAAAATAAGACAAATATAACTTATGGTGGAAATATCATATCAAGAGAAATGGTATCAGAGGATTTTTATGAGGAGTATTATAATGAAAATTATAAAGAACATTTAAATGGAATAATTCAAAGCATGCTTTCTGATGAATATATTAATGTGGTGTTTAAGGAAGATAAAGAAAGGCCAAATAATTTAACACTATTAACATTATTAAAAAATGATATTAAAAATTTAATTAGGTTATGTGAATATAAGATTAAAAATGATAAAAGCTTAAAAAATGTAACAATAATCAATTTTTTAAGAAAGAATGCTGAAAAGCAAAATAAAACAGCTTATCAGTATATTAAAGAAGAATTAGAGATAACATCTACACTAGCTAAGCCATTCTGGTCAGCTGTAAAAAATCCTGATGTATCATGGACTGAATGTTATTATATTGGTTCTATAAAGGATGAAGATGGAATTTCTATAAAGCCTCATGAGGAGATTGACTCGTGGATAAGAAGTCAAATGGGTGAAAGATCAAGACAAGCAAAGTATGTAGAGACAACAAGCTCTAGTTCTATAGATGTTATTCATATAACTATGGGAGCATGTGCAGGTTATTTACCAGATGTTAAAATTTATAAACAGTTCTATTTAAAATTATTGACACAAAAGACTTATCCATTACATCTAAATGAAAGTTATGTTGGATTAGAAGAATTAGAGATTGAAGCTGAGAACTTATTTAATAACTATTCAAAGGCTCAGGCATATGGAGTTATATTAAAAATAAACAACAACTATTTTTATAACTTAAAAGAGGATGGAAAAAGCTTTATTTACAAATCACCTAGATGTATCAGCATAGATAATGATAGTATTGAAAATGCACTAGATTTGCCAGAAAATATTACAGATATAGATGAAAACTTAATTTTAGGGAAAGATTCAAAGGAAGTTATAGACAAGCTAAATGAAGATACTAATTTATCTAAAATAATAAATGATTATATTACTTTAGTTGAAAAAGGCTATACAAAAGATAAACTAATAGAGCATAAGAGTAGATATACAGATTCATATAAAATATTAAAAAATGATGGTAAAAAAGTTATAAAGGAAAATAATGAACAAGGTGATTTTATTGTATATGAAAAGTTAAGATACGAAAAAGTTTTTAAGTAAGAGGTAGTATCTATGAGTAAACTTTTTAGTCCTACATTAGTAATTTCAGTTGGGCCTTCTGCAAAAAAGGCCCTTAATAATTTAGATGATATGATTAAGAACATTCCTAGCTATTTAAAGGAAGTAATAGAACTACAGGATGTAGAAGAGGTAGATAGTGCTAAGGATATTATTCAAAAAAGTATAGATGAAAAGCTTCTATTAGCTAAAAATATTAATAAACTTATAGATATGGGTTATAAAATAAGAACAGAAAATACTGCTAATATAAAGATAAATATGTATATTTTTTGGGATGTATATGGAGTAGATTTTCCTATAATTGATTTAGTAAAAAAGATATTTGAAATTAATTATTGCGTTGTAGATAAAAGAAAACATTCAGGATTAACCTTAACTATATTACCTATTTTAGATATGGAGTGGAAATATAGAGATAGTAAAATAATAAAAAGCAAAGAAGAAATAAGTGAATTGATAAAATACCTAGGAATTCAAGACAATATGATTAATATAAATTCAAAGGTATTTTTGATGCATCCAGTATCTAATGATGGATTAAGAACACCAAAGTATGAGCTAGAATACGTATGTGCAGTACTAACATATTT
>JAFNXG010000192.1 GCA_017383505.1 Clostridium sp. | reverse complement strand
TTACTTACCTATAGCTACAACTACAATTATTTTAGTTGGAGCATTAATACGTGTATTTATTGAAAAAATGAGTAAGAGTGAAGAAGAAAAGGAAGTTAAAGTTGCAAATGGAATAAGCCTTTCATCAGGACTTGTTGCAGGTGGTTCTATTATAGGATTAGTAGGGATTATACTACAAGTAACAGGATTAATAAAACCAAGAGTTCCAAGTGGATTTGCCGCTAGCAACATGATGGGAATATTATTGTTAATAGTGTTAGTTATAGCTACTACAGTTCCGATTATGATGTCAAAGGTGAAGAAGCATGAAAGATAATGAGGAGATTTTAAGTTTAAAATTTAGAATTTGTGATAATGTTGAGTATAAGGTTGACGATAATGGAATAGTTACAATTTTCGAAAAGCAAGATCATAAAATTCAAAAATTTTTTAGAAGGTTAAGGTTCAATATGCCCTTATATAAGGAAATTGCCCTTGATAAGATTAGTAGTGAAGTATTTACACAGATTGATGGTGTGAGAACTGTTAAAGAAATAGGAGAGTACTTAGAAGTAAAGTTTGGAAATGAAGTAAGTCCACTTTATGAAAGACTACTTGTTTTTCTTAATCATATTGATGTAAATTGTCATTATATTGAAAAGGTTAATTAAGTAAATTTATTAATATTATAAATTCAATTAATTAAGATTAGAATAATAATTATAAGGCATAGGATTAGATATTTAAGTCTAATCCTATTTTTAATGTATAGGAAAGTATAAAAATTTCAATGGCTGAAAGTTAGATAAAATCTAGCTTTCAGCCATTTTTTGTGGTAAATTAGTAAATTATAATTAGAGGTTAACAAATGAAAAACAGTAAAATAAAATTAATTTTAAAAGATAATTGGTTAGGATTTTTAAAACTTTATGGGAAGAAGGTAAGAAAAAATGTTAAAAGGGAAGTTGAGAAAGTATTAGCATGTGGAGATATTTCTAAAGGGTATATAGAATTTAGATGTGATAGTTGTATGGAAAGTAAAAAAGTAGGGTTTTCTTGTAAAAGTAGATTCTGTACTTCGTGTGGTAAAGTTTATACAGATAAGTGGATAGATAATATGCTTGGTAATTTAATAAATGTTAAGCATAGACATATTGTATTTACAATTCCAGAGGAATTAAGAGAATTTTTTGGTGTGGATAGACAAAGGTTAAAAATACTTCCGAAATGCGCAGCTAAAGCTGTTACGAGTTGGATGCAGAGTCAAAATAAAAGTCAACAGTTTACACCAGGTATAGTTACAGTAATACATACTTTTGGAAGAGATTTGAAGTGGAATCCTCATGTTCATATGATGGTTACTGAAGGTGGTAAAGGAAAAACTATAGAATGGAGACATATAAGACATTTTGCATTTGAGGCATTGAGAAAAAGATGGCAGAAAGTATTATTAGACGAAATAATGATTGTTAGTGGCGATAACAAAAAGATGAAAGCTTTAAAGAATAAGTTATATAAAGAAAAAAATAAAGGCTTTTATGTACATGCTAAAACAGAAATAAAATCAGCTAAAACTGCAGCAAGGTATGTGGGGAGGTATGTGGGACGACCAGCGATAGCTGAATCGAGAATAGTAGATTATGATGGAGTTAATGTTACTTTTAAATATACTAGGCATGAGGATAATAAAGAAGTAATAGAAACTATGCATTCTTATGAATTTATAAAGAAGCTGATTATACATATTCCTGAAAAAAACTTTAAAATGATTAGATATTTTGGTATCTATTCAAGGAGAAGCAAGGAGAAAAATAACTTTATAAAAATGATAGATGAAAAAATATTAAGATTGAAAAAAAGTTTAGGAAAGTGGGAGTATAGAATATTGGCGACATTTGGAGTAGATCCTTGTAAATGTACTAAATGTAATAAGAGTATGAGGTTTTATGATATTGTTTATGCAAATTACGGATCAATACGGGAGCATTTAAAAAAGAAGTTTATTCTTGAAGCAGAAGAAAAACTAGAAGAAGCTATTGAAATATATGCAATTACAAAAGGGATACTTAGTGGTAAAATAATTCCGAAGACAACGTAGTTGGAGGAAGTAAAATGAATAACGATGAAATACTTTATATTTGTACAGTTTGTAGTGAGAAAGAAAATATTCCTAGAGAGGTGGTAGAATATTTTGATGAAATGGATCAAAGTAACATAAATGAACCACCATGCTTTTCTTGCGAAAAGTGCGGAGGGATAATGAGACCTAAAGAGTATACGGGCATATATGGAATGAAGTACAAATAAAAGGAAAAATATAGCATAGAACTACTATTAGCTCTATGCTTTTTGGCATACTATAAATTAAATTCCCGAAGGGAGCGTGGCGAAAGCCACTTTTTTTATTTATATATTATTCAAAAGGCCTTACTCTTAACCTTATGCCTAAATCATCACATACTTTTTGACTTGCCTTAATATCGTCCTCACCAATACAATCAACAACGGTGAAAACAACATTAGGAATATAAGATTTACATGATACG
>JAFNXG010000026.1 GCA_017383505.1 Clostridium sp. | reverse complement strand
TACACTCCTCTTCCTAATGCTCTACTTTGATATGTTAAATTATAACTAGCAGCACTTAATCTAGGATGTGTGGCCATCTTACCATATTGACCTATATTTATCATCTCTTGAGGATGTTCTATTCTTACCCCTATAGCAAATGCTTTTGGTTCCATAAATATTCCAATACTATTTAGCATTTCATATGTATCTCTTGAACTATGTCCTAATGCCAAAACTAAAGCATCACATGGTATTTCATCACCATTTACTATTATACTTTTTATTTTTCCATTATTACTTTTTATGTA
The DNA here is from genome assembly GCA_017383505.1 of Clostridium sp. Taxonomy (GTDB): domain Bacteria; phylum Bacillota; class Clostridia; order Clostridiales; family Clostridiaceae; genus Clostridium. The sequence continues at coordinate 20,054 of JAFNXG010000026.1, read as the reverse complement.
CTCAAGCTTAGAAGAAAATCTTACCTCTCCCCCTAATGCAATTATTTGTTTTCTTATATTTTTTACTACATCTTTTAATATATCAGTTCCTACATGGGGCTTTGCCTCGTACTTTATTTCATTTGGTGCTCCAGCTTTAACTAACTCAGCTAAAACATAATCACACTTTTTATCTTTAATTCTAGTTGTTAGTTTCCCATCTGAAAATGAACCTGCTCCACCTTCACCAAATTGAACATTAGATTCTAAATTTAATTCTCCAGTTTTCCAAAACTTATCAACAGTTTCTGTTCTTTTATCAACATCTTCTCCACGTTCTATCACCAACGGTTTATAACCTTTTTGAGCTAACATTAATGCAGAAAACAATCCAGCAGGTCCAAGTCCTACTACTACTGGTCTATGATTTAAAACTTCATTCCCTGGTTCTACATCAGGATCATATTTTGAGTTATCAATTCTTACATCATTATCATGAACTCTATTTACTAATTTTTCTTCATTTTTATGTTCTAATTCTATTGCATATGTAAGTTTTATATTATCTTTATTTCTAGCATCAATACTTTCTCTTACAATTTTAAAGTTTGTAATTTCATCTGCTGATATTCTTAGCTTTTTACTTGCTTTTTTCTTTAATAAATTTATATCATCATCTAATCCTAGACTTAAATTATTAATTCTTATAGTCATATAAATCACCCCTAGTATTATTTTTAGTTTATAATATTGTAACATAACTATAGAATAGTTAGTAGTTAAGGTTTTCCTTAAATAAATAATTAAATAAAAGAAGGTTAACTTATGCTAACCTTCTTTTATTTCTATTGTTGAGGTGTTGGCTCTTCTAAAACATCTCCATTTGTCGCACTATCCTTTGATACAATTAACTTTATCTCCTCAACTTTATTTATTGTTACATTATTAACTCCAACTAAACTTACAGTAGGCGCTTTAGTATATTCACCTTCTTTAGTATATTGAGATACATCTAATTGAGCACTAAAGTTTGCTTCTGTAAGATTATTTATATCATCTTCAAATCCTATAACTTCAATAGTAATATTATTTTTATCTGGAACAATTGATATTCCCTCTTGCTGACCTATAATTGAATAATTAATAGTAAATTCTTTTGTTTTCTTTTTTTCAACTAGTATATTAACATTTATATTATTTTGTCCATTATGAATTAATATACCATCCGGTATTTTTAACTTTACTTCCATACTAGTATTATCTTTTATTTGTGAAATATCTATATTTTCTGTTCCTATTTCACTTATAGAATCTAAAATTGATTTAGGTCCAGTTATTCCTATTTCTGTTGTATCTGAACTTATTGATTTTAATTTCAAATCATTCTGAATTGTTCCTATAACATTTATTTTTATTGGTACTGTTTTACCTTCATTTATTTCAATAGTAGCTTCTACCCACTTTTGAGACAATTGAACACCTATAACCTCCTTATAATTATCATCCACTGGTATTACTGTATAGTTTTTAATAATTGTTTTTACGGCATTACTCTCTTCGGCTTCTGCAACAACACTCTTTACCTTATCTACTAAAGATTCTGGGCCTGATACCAACACTATATCTGGAGAAAAAATAGGTGTTGCAACATAATAACCTGATTTTGAAATTACATTAATTTTAGATTTTACAGGTACTTCTTTTGTTTTATACTCTTCAGTATTAATTGTTATAATTAACCCTGTACTATTTTTTATTTTTATATCTTGTGGTGCTTCTTCTATACGTACCATAACCTTATTTTCACCTTTTTTAAGTACAAGTTCATTTAAATCCACACTTATTTTAAAATCTTCTTTATCTATACTAAATAAATCTTGACTACTTCCTTCTATTTTTAAATTTACATAAAAATTTTGATTAGGAGATAAGGTTAATCCTGAACTTTTTAGATTATCAGAATTTTTAATTTCTACTGGTACCTTATTTAATTCGTAAGACTTAATAGGGTTTTCTATATTTGTTACATAAATCCACAAACCAAATGATAGTAAAACACATACTAATTGAACAATTACTTTTTGTTTATTTTTCCAGTTATCCATGTCTTCACCCTCTTACCAGCAGTCTTAACATTCTTCTCTTCTCTATTTTCCATTATCTTAAGTAATATTGTTCTTAATTTATCTTTATCATAATTTCTAGTTAATCTACCATTTATAGCTAATGAAATAACTCCCGTCTCCTCAGATACTATAATAACTAATGAATCTGATATTTCTGATAGACCTATTGCTGCTCTATGTCTAGTTCCTAATTTTTTATTAATCTCTTTATTATTAGTTAAGGGTAAAACACACCCAGCAGCTAATATTTTTTCTCTTCCTATTATTGTTGCTCCATCATGAAGGGGAGTATTTATAACAAATATATTTTCTAATAGATTTGATGTTATTTTTGCTTCTAATATTGTTCCAGAAGATATTATTTCCCCCAGACCAGTTCTTTGTTCAATTGCAATTAATGCACCAGTCTTAGTTTCTGATAAATTAGATACTGCATTAACAATTTCATTTACATAAATATTTCTCTGTTCTCTATCTTCAAATCCATGATTATCTTCAAAAGCACTTCTACCTAAATGCTCTAAAGCTCTTCTTATTTCTGGTTGAAATATTATAACAACCGATATTATTCCAATAGTTAATGTTTTACTAAGTATAAAATACAACATACTTAAGTTTAATATTGAACTAATTGGAATTAGTATTATTATAAATGCTATCCCTTTTAATAACTGTTCTGCTCTTGTTTCCTTGATTAACATATAACCTTTATAAAATATAAATGCTACTACCAAAATATCAATAACAGCAGTAAGTGACATGCTCTTTAGTGAATTCATTATCATTGAAATTAAATTTTGCATTCAATTCACCACCATAAATTTTCTAATTAAATTATACACTATTCTTATATTGGTTAAAATATTATAATTTTATTTTATCATATTTATTATATATAGTTTTAAATCTTGTTAATCTTAAGATTAAAATTAAATTTTATTTAAGTATATTTTACTTTTCATAATAATATAAATTTATAGAAAAGCTTTATCATAACATTTAATATTGTAACTTACTTAAAGGATGTGGATATATGGAAAATCTAAAAAAATCATTGTCTAAAAATAGAATCCTTATTATAACACTTTCAATTTGTGTTTTTTTTACCTTGTGTATCTTTTTTATTTCATTAAAAGAAGATACTACTAACTCTTCTAATAATTATACTAATGGTATTGTTAAGGATTTTATATTAAAAGAATATGAACCTTATATTAATGAATTATCAGAAATAAATACTTCTATGAAAAAATGCATTAATGGTGTAACTATTAATAGTAAATCTGCTTCAATAATCTTAAATGATAATTTAAATAAGTTAAAAAATCTTAAGCAAAAAGTTTCATCAGTTGTAGTAGCAAATAATAACACACCTGAAATGATTCCCAAAATTATTTTATGTATAGAAAATACAGAATATTTATATAGTTATTGTGTAGACGTTTTATCATATACTAGTAATTTATCAGTTGCTGAAATTACTTCCCAGATATTGCTCTTAAAAGAAAATTGCAAAAAAAGCTATGAAGATATATCTAATTATGGATTTGAGCTATATTTATCTGAAGAAAGCGAAACCTTTTTAGATAATTTTATTGGATATTTAGGTACATTAGAAAAAATAACTAAAGAAGATGCAATTAAAACTACTCAATATAATTCATATATTGAAAAGCTAATTAAATCTAGCAATGAACTTTCAGATATACTAGATGATTTAGAACCAGCTATAAATTTAATAAGAAAAGAAAATAGATCTCTAGATGTAATACTTTCTGATATTAAAGAAAAAGAAACTATTCTTCAGACTATAAAAGATGACTTCTATTACTCTTCAATTCCAGAAGGATGTATATCTTATTATAATTGTTTAAATAATACTTTTACTTTATATTCAACCTATTTAAACTCTTTAAAAATAGCTGTTATATATGAAAAATCTTCTACTAACTACGAAGATAATAAAAATAATATAGATAAAAACTACAATAATGCTTATTCTAAATATGATGATGTAAAGACGTCTCTAGAATCTTTATTAAATTCATTATAGTTTTTGTATTATTTAAAATTTTCTGGGTAAAATATATTTCGATTGGGTTATTCCAAAAGGAGGTTTTTATGAAACTTAGAAAATTTTTATTTTATTTTATTCTAGCCCTTTCTCTTTCAGCAATTTGCTTAACCTTATCAAATATATCTACTACTGCGGTAAGTGCAAGCACAATAATTGAAAATAACTTAATTAATTTAGAAAATAACCAAAATAGCTATATAAATTTATCTGATGAAGAGTATGTTGAAGTTTTTAAAGAAAATAATCAAATGCTTTATTTGACTCAATCAGATATTTATTTAATGTCTCAAGTTGTATATGCTGAAAGTAAGGGTGAGCCCTATGAGGGAAAAGTTGCTGTCGCTTCTGTTATATTAAATAGAGCTCTTAATAAAGGTTTTCCTGATACAATACAAGGAGTTATATTTCAACCAAAAGCTTTCTCTTGTATAGTAAACGGTAATATTGATGTTAATCCAACTCAAGAATGTTTTGATGCTGTTTATGATGCATTATCAGGAAATGATCCTACAGGAGATGCTGTATTTTTCTATAATCCCAATATTGCTACATGCCCTTGGATGAATGGTGTAGAAAAACATAATATTGTTACTATAGGTCAGCATTTATTTTTTACTTTATAACAAAAAAAATTAGGACTTTCATTTTTGAAAGCCCTAATTTTTTTCTATTTCTTTTTAATACTATTCAAATGTTGATTTAATACTAGCTTTACCATTTTTTACAACAATTTTTCCTTTTGCAATTACAGTATCAATTTCTAAACTATCTTTATTTACGATAACACAATCAGCATCTCGTCCTTCTTCTACCCTTCCTTTATTATCTAACTTAAGAAATTCTGCAACATTTGAAGTAATTACTTTTATTGCTTCCTCCATAGGAACATTATGTTCTTGAATACTTTCTTTTACTTCTCTATAAAGAGTTTTAACAGAGCATATTCCAAGTCCTATTAGCTTTCCATTGTCATCAAATAGTGGCATACTTCCATTTCCATCTGATGAAAATGTTATATGTTTAATATCTACTCCTTTCTTTAATAAAAGTGCTAATCCTTCTGCTGCTCTTAATTCTCCCGGCTCTAAAAATCTTGGATCTGAACTTGTTGTTAAGTCAATAAATCCACCTTTTTTAGCATATTCGATTCCTACTTCAAATAATTTATCGCTTCTATTAATATGTGTAGGTAATAGTTGAGTTTGAGGAATTTCAGTTTCTTCTATAAGTTTAAATAAATATTCTAACTTTCTAGCACCATCTCCTAAATGTACATTAACAACTCCTGCTTTTCCTGATAATAATCCTCCCACTCTAGCTTGAGCCACAGTATTTACAAACTCTTGATATGATGACTGTGAACTTCTATGATCTGATAAAGCTACTTCTCCTACACCAATAACTTTATCCACCATCATAAAATCACCTTTTATACTTTCTGTAATTGTCTTTACTGGTATCTCATAGGAACCTGTATAACAATAGGATGTTATTCCCTCTTCTTCTAGTCCTTTTGCTTTTGCAATAAGTGATCTCATATTTCTACATACCCCATCAGTTCCTATGCATCCCACAACTGTAGTAATTCCAGCTTCTACTAAAGAAATTACTGATATTTCTGGAGTTCTGGTTCTAAACCCTCCTTCTCCTCCTCCTCCAATAATATGGACATGGCAATCTAAGAATCCAGGAAATAGTATTTTACCTTCTCCATCTATTACTTTTATTTTTATAAAATCATTTGGAATATTCACATTATCATATATTCCTTCAATCTTATCACTTACAATAACAACATCTTTCTTTCCTAACTTTTCTGGTGCATATACATTTATATTTTTAATAACAGTAATCAAATTTTAAACCCTCCTCACTATAACTTGATATTAACAAAATTATTATTATACTTTTCAAATCTATATATGCTTCTTTTGCTAAATCAATAAATACATATATTATAGGTATAATGAAAGCCTTAAATTATTACTATCAATATAATGCATTATGAAATTACTAGTAAATTATCATTAATTAATGCTAATATATTCTTATTAAATTTAATTTTAATTTTCACATATTAAAATAACTATATTAACATAGAAAAAGAGAGAATCACTAATGCAACTCTCTCTTTATATATTATTCTTGTTCTAATATTATCTTCTTAGCAGATAAGATTGATGTAGCACTCATTGAGAATTCATCTAATCCGTATTCAACTAATGTAGGGATAGCAGCTTCATCTCCTGCCATTTCTCCACACATTCCAACCCACTTACCATGCTTGTGAGCACCATCTATAGTCATTTTTATTAATCTTAATACAGCTGGGTGCATTGGGTTATAAAGGTATGATACCTTTTCACTCATTCTGTCAGCAGCTAAAGTATATTGAATTAAGTCATTAGTTCCTATTGAGAAGAAGTCAACATGCTTAGCTAATTCATCAGCCATAACAGCTGCAGCTGGAATTTCAACCATGATACCCCATTGAGTAGTTTCAGAAGTTTTAACTCCTTCAGCATGTAATTCTGCTCTACATTCTTCAACGAATTCTTTAGCAGCTTGGAATTCTTCTAATCCAGAAATCATTGGGAACATAACGCAAAGATTTCCGTATACAGAAGCTCTTAATAAAGCTCTTATTTGAACCTTAAATATGTCTTTTCTATCTAAACATAATCTTATAGCTCTATATCCTAAGAATGGATTCATTTCTTCAGGTAATGGTAAGTAAGGTAATACCTTATCTCCACCGATATCTAATGTTCTTATTACAACTTGCTTACCATTAGCTTTTTCTAAAACTGTTTTGTAAGCATTGAATTGTTCTTCTTCAGTTGGAGCTTGGTCTCTATCCATGTATAAGAATTCTGTTCTGAATAATCCTACACCATCTCCACCATTAGCTAAAACTTGATCTATATCTTCTGGCTTACCAATGTTACCGCAAACTTCAATTCTCTTACCTGATTTAGTTACAGTCTTAACTTCGATAAGTTTCTTTAATTCTTCTTGTTCTGCTGCAAACTTTTCTTTCTTAGCTTGATATTCAGCAATAACTTCTTCTGTTGGATTTATTATTGCAAATCCTTCGATACCATCAACTATTATTGAATCTCCATTTTTAACTGATTTAGTTATATCTCCTAAACCAACAACAGCAGGGATTTCTAATGTTCTAGCCATAATAGCTGAGTGAGAAGTTCTTCCTCCGATATCAGTTAAGAAACCACAAACTTTTGTTCTATCTAATTGGGCTGTATCTGATGGAGTTAAGTCATAAGCAATAACAACTGTATTTTCTTCAGTTATAGCAAATGCACTTCCACCTTTACCTGCTAAATTAGAGATGATTCTCTTAGAAACGTCTTTAATATCAGCAGCTCTTTCTCTCATATATGCATCATCCATTGATTCAAAAATCATAACAAATGTATCTGTTACATTTTGAACAGCTTTCATAGCATTTAGGCTTTCACCTTCAACTGTCGCTTCCATTGTTCCAGTAAACTCTGGGTCATCTAATAAAGTTAAGTGAGCTTCGAAAACAGCAGCTTCATGTTCACCAATTTCGGCTAAAGTTTTTTCTTTAATTGCTGTTAATTGCTCTTTTGATGCTTGTAAAGCAAGTGTTAATTTTTCCTTTTCTGCAGCTACGTCACTAACTTTTGCATCAGTTATAACTATTTCTTCATGTTCTTGAATGAATACTTTACCGATTGCATAACCTTTTGATGCAGCAATACCTTTTTTCATTTCAATTTTCCTCCTACACTTAAGCATAAACTTAGTACTATTAATTAAATATTATATTTTGCCGTTTTATTGTAATATTTATAACTTTTTAGCAAAACATAATTTAAACATGTTATTTTTCTATAGATTTTATTATTATTTTAAATCTATATACAGAAACTTTATACGAACAGAGATTATTATATCACATTTTTTAGAACGTTATCATTAAATTTTTAAAATTTATGTTTTATATTGAGACTATTTTAAAATTAAAAATTTGTAGTTTCAGGAAAGTTCCATCACCAAATATAAAATTGCATTCTCGCTTATAAATCATCTACCAGAACACTTGCTTTAGCATATGCTGTTGACTTTGCTTCAAAAAAGTCTGTTTTTACTGAGTTTGCATTTGCTAAATCATCAACCCAAGTAGCTGGATTTTTATCATATCCTTCAAATATAGGCTTTAATCCAATTTCTTTTAATCTCTTATTTCCCAAGAACTTAATATATGATTCAATTAGATTTTTATTAATTCCTTGAATATTTTCTCCTATAACGTAATTTCCCCAATTAATTTCATGTTCAACACCTGTTTTCATCATCATTATTAAGTCATTAACTAGCTCATCTGTAAAAATATCTGCTTCTTCTTTTTGAAGTTCTCTAATTAAATTTCTAAATAACCATAAATGTGTATTTTCATCTCTATTTATATAGCGTATTTCTTGAGCAGACCCTGGCATCTTTCCATTTCTTTCAAGATTATAGAAAAACATAAATCCTGAATAAAAATAGATACCTTCTAATATGAAGTTTGCCATAATAGTTTTTATAAGATTCTCCTTAGTTGGTTTTTCTAAGAAACTGTTATATTGTTCACCAATAAATTTATTTCTTTCTAAAAGAATCTTATCATCTTTCCATTGATATAAAATTTCATTCCTTTTTTCTGGTGAACATATTGTGTCTAACATATAGCTATAACTTTGAGAATGTACGGCCTCTTGGAATGCTTGAATAGTTAAACATAAATTGACTTCACTAGCTGTTATATAATTATTTATATTACTTAAATTTGCTGTTTGTATTGAATCTAAAAATATTAAAAAAGATAGAATCTTATCATAAGCTGTTCTTTCATATTGGTCTAAATTATTATAATCCTTTAAATCCTGAGCTAAGTTTATTTCTTCAGGAATCCAAAAGTTATTCATCGCCTGTCTGTACCAATCAGCAACCCAGTTATATTTCATATTATTAAAATCATTTAAGTTAGTAGTATTTCCATTAATCATCTTTTTTTTACTAACTTCTATATCACCATTTTCATTAAACAGGGGTTTTTTATTAATATTCATTATTTTTTCTCCATAACCTTTAAATTTTATAAGTATAAATTTATATAGTTTTAAGCTGAACAACTTTCGCATTCTGCTATCTCTAGTGATTTAGATCTAACATAATAAATTGATTTAACTCCACATTTATATGCTGTTATATATAAATTCATTATTTGTCTCATAGTATAGTCTGTTGTAATATATAAATTAAAAGACTGCCCTTGGTCTATATGTCTTTGTCTTACTCCATTTATTCTTAAAGAAAGATTTTGATCTGTATTATATGCTGAATTATAGAACCAAAAGTTTTCCCAACTTAAATTAGGCGCAGTTTTTGGAACTATACTACCCTTTTTTTCTTCTAACCAAAATCTAGCCATAACAGGATCTACACCTTCTGATGTACCTGCAATTGTTGCTGTTGAACCATTTGGAGCAACTGCAAAAAGATAGCCATTTCTTAATCCATATTCTTTAACATCTTCTCTTAATTTATTCCACTTTTCCGAATTATAATTTCTTAAATCAAAGTAATTTCCATTATCCCAATCAGAATTTTTAAAATAAGAATACTGTCCCTTTTCTTTTGCAATATTCATGCTAGCCTTAATAGCATAATAATTAATTTTTTCATATACCTCATCTACAAACTCTAAGTGTTTTTCATCATTCCACTGAATTCTATTATTGGCAAGCATATGATGATATCCACTGGTTCCAAGACCTATGGCTCTATATTTCTTGTTTGTAACTTCGGCAAATGGTACAGAGTAATAATTTAAATCTATAACATTATCCATAGCTCTTATTTGAGTTTCAACTATGTATTCTATCTCTTTATCACTCTTTACATCTATGTTTCCTAAAACTATAGAAGATAGGTTACAAACTACAAAATCACCAGCTTTAGTTTTTTCAATAATTACAGTATCTCCATTTTCATCACATATAGTTGTTTCTTGAATATCCATAGGACTCATATTTTGCATTATTTCAGTACATAAATTTGATGAATAAATCATTCCGTTATGTTTATTAGGATTCATTTTATTTACTATATCTCTATAAAATGCAAATGGTGTTCCCGTTTCTGCTGCACTTTTTATTATTAATCTTACTATATCCTTAACTGACATCACTCTTTTATCAATTCTTTCATCATTTACACAGTCATAATATCTATGCTCCCATTCTTCTCCATAAAAGTCTTCTAATGAATATCCTTTTATGGTCTTTATTTCATGAGGGCACATCATATACCAATTTGCATTAATATCCTCTTCTGCCAATCTCCAAAATAAATCTGGATAACAAAGACCTGGGAATATATCATGAGCCTTTTTTCTATCATCTCCGTTATTAGTTCTTAATTGTAAGAACTCTGGCACCTCTTTATGCCATGCATCTAACCATATAGCAACTGATCCACTTCTAACCCCTAGCTGATCAACTGCTACTGCTGTATCATTAAATAACTTTATCCAAGGAATAACACCTCCAGATGCACCTTTAAATCCTCTTATTGCTGATCCTATAGCCCTTATTTTGCCTAAATATATCCCCATTCCTCCACCAAATTTTGAAACTTCAGCAAAATTATCTAATGATTTATATATTCCTTTTAAACTATCTTCAACTGTATCAATAAAACAAGAACTTAATTGATAAAATGGCTTTCTTGCGTTTGACATTGTTGGAGTGGCCATAGTTGCTTTAAGTGAACTTAAAACATCATAAAATCTCTTTGCCCACATAACTCTATTTTCTTGTTTTTCTGGAATTGCTAAATGCATAGCTATTCCCATAAACATTTGCTGTGGAAGCTCAAGAGGTTTTCTATCATAATTTTGAATTAAATATCTTTTAGCTAACAAATCAATTCCGCTATATGTAAAAATAAAATCTCTTTCAGGTCTTATTTCCTTTTCTAATTCATTTATTTCATTTTCTGTATAATTCTCTAAAATATATTTTCCATATAACTTTTTATCTGTCATTTCTTTAATAAATTCATAAAAGCCTTTATATGGATTCTCTTCAAATTCATTTCCTCTATTTAATTTTACCTCATCATACAATCTATTCATATATAACTTAGAAGCTATATATTGCCACTTAGGCTCTTGCTCTGTAGTTAATTCTAATGCGGCTTGCATTACAGAATCTCTAACTCCATTCATATCCATAGATTCTCTAACTATATTTTTACATCTCTCAACAAGCTTTTCTTTTATATAAATCCCTTGAAAATCATCTATTTCATTAACTGCATTTTGGCATATATTATCTAAATTAATCACTTTTACCCCTCCACCATATGTTGTACACACTTCTAATTTATCATACAATATATTGTTGATTATAATATTACTATTTATTCTTGTAAAATAAACTGGAAATGAAAAAAACACAAAAAAATTAATAATTCAATTAATTGCTATCTTTTTCTTAAGTTATCTATAGTTATTATTAAAAAATAATTATTATTTATTTATACTTTGAAATAATTTTATTATGTCTTAAAAAACTACTTAACATTAAATTATTTTTACTATATAATTTTTAAATAAATATAAATAGGAGTATTTTTATGAAAACATTTTTCAGAAGTAAAAGTTTTTATTTAGATGTGATAGTAATAATTTTAGGATGCTTTATTTCTTCATTAGGAGTAAATTTATTCTTATCTAATGCAAAGTTACTAAGCGGTGGCGTAACAGGTATAGGGCTTATTTTACAATACTTATGGAATATACCATCTGGTATTACAGTATTTATACTTAATATTCCCTTATTCTTTATAAGTTATAAATTTTTAAATAAAAGATTCACTCTATATACAGCTATAGGAATGCTTTCTTTTTCTACTGCTTTAGTATTAACTAAACCATTATCTTCATTAATTCAAGTTGATGATACATTACTACATTGTATATATGGTGGTGTTTTAAGTGGGATTGGATATGGACTAGTATTCTTCAGAAATGGGTCTATTGGTGGTACTGATATAATTACAATGGTTATAAGGAAAAAGTATTCTAATCTTGATGTGGGAAAAGTTGGATTTTCATTTAATATACTTATTGTAACTTTATCTGCATTTATTTTTGGATTGCCTAAAGCATTATATACACTTATATCTATGTTTATATCAAGTAGTATATTAGATAAGGTTTTAAATGGATTTACTAGCAAAAAGCTTCTTCTAATCTTAACAGAAAAAGAAGATGAAATAATAAACTATGTTATTAAAGATATGAATCGTGGTATTACATCTCTTATGGCAGAAGGCGGATATACCCAAAATCAAAAGAAGCTTTTATATGTAGCAGTAACTACTTCTCAAATGATAAGTCTAAAAAGTAAAATACTTAGAATTGACCCTTCAGCATTTATTACTATAGTCGATGTTTCTGAAGTTAAAGGAAAGGGATTCCAATCAATATAAAATAAAGGGCTAATAAAACTATTTATTAGCCCTTTATTTTATATTGTTTTAAACACTTTTTAAATATTCACTTTTTCCTATCTCATAAAGGTTATTTCCATTTATATCTATAATAACTACTAAAGGCATATCCTTTACTTCTAATTTTCTTATAGCTTCTGCTCCTAAATCATCATATGCAATTACTTCACTTGAAACTATACATTTACTCATTAGAGCTCCTGCTCCACCTATTGCTCCAAAATAAATAGATTTATTTTTCTTTATTGAATCTATTACCTCCTTGCTTCTAGCGCCTTTTCCAATCATCCCCTTTAAACCCAAATCTAAAAGCCTTGGTGCATAACTATCCATCCTATAACTTGTTGTTGGCCCTGCCGAACCTATAACCTGTCCCTTTTTATTAGGAGTTGGTCCAACATAATATATTATCTCATCTTTTATATTTATAGGTAAGCTTTCCCCTTTATCTAGTAAATTAATTAATCTAGCATGAGCTGCATCTCTAGCTGTATATACTGTTCCACTTAGAAGAATATTATCTCCAGCCTTTAATTCTACTACAATTCTCTCATTTAAAGGTGTGTTAATCTTTTTAATCATATCATGCCTCCTATATTTCTCTTTCTTTATGTCTTGTTACATGACAATTAATATTAACTGCTACTGGTAATCCTGCTATATGAGTTGGATATGTTTCTATATTTACTCCTAATGCTGTTGTTTTTCCACCAAATCCTTGAGGTCCTATTCCTAACTTATTTATAGCTTTTAATAACTCTTCTTCTAAATTGCTATAAAATTCTTTACTATTCCTCTTATCTAAAGGTCTTATTAGTGCCTTTTTAGCTAAATAAGCTGCCTTATCAAAAGTACCTCCTATTCCAACTCCAATTACTATAGGTGGGCATGGATTAGGTCCAGCTAACATTACTGTTTCAATTATAAAATCCTTTACTCCCTTTAATCCATCAGAAGGCTTTAACATCTTTATTCTACTCATATTTTCCGAACCAAAACCTTTAGGTGATACTGTAATCTTAATTTTATCTCCTTGTACTATGTCATAATAAATAATAGCTGGTGTATTATCATTAGTATTTACTCTATCTAACGGATCTTTTACTACTGACTTTCTTAAAAATCCTTCATCATATCCTTGCCTTACTCCTTCATTAATAGCATCTTCTAGTAAACCGCCTATTATATGTACATCTTGTCCTATTTCCATGAATACACAAGCCATTCCTGTATCTTGACATATTGGCATATCTTCATTTTTCGCTATATTAGAATTTAAAATTATTTTATCTAATATATTTTCAGCTAGTTCCCAAGTTTCATTTTCTTTTGCTTTTTGTAAAGCCTCTTTTACATCCTTAGATAAATAATAATTAGATTCTATACATAATTCTTTAACAACTTTAGTTATTTCTGATACGTGTATTTCTCTCACTAATACATCCCCCTTTATTCTTATAATTTTAGTTTATTATTTTAGTAAATTTTTTACAATATTAATATTATATTTTTATAAAGATATAGCTAGCAAAAGCTAGCTATATCTATTGTTTATCTTTTCTTTTTTAAGATTGTAAATTATTTTGTGTATTTTCATTAAGATACTTATCAATACCATTAGATATTCCATCAACTATTAAATTTTGATGTTCATCACTTTTTAACTTAGTCTCCTCAGCAGGATTAGATAAGAATCCACACTCCACTAATATTGATGCCCCTTCATATTTATCTCTTAATATTAAGTAAGCTTCTGCTGCAGGTTTAGCAACTCTTTTATTATTATCCTTTACAGAATCTTTTATTGTTTGTTGAACTATAGTTGCTAAATTGTAACTATTATCATTTGATGCATACCATACTTGAGCTCCATAGCACTTACTTTGTGGAAACATATTTTGATGTATTGAAATGAAGATATCACACTCTGTTTCCTTTTTCATTTCTACTCTTTTATTTAAATCTTCTCTTTTCTTTTCTCTAACAGTTGTACCTTTTTGATAAAGACCTTCATCACATTCTCTAGTCATATACACTTTATAACCTTTTTCTTTAAGACTATCTCTTAGTTTTAATGAAATTTGTAAATTTATATCTTTTTCAATAGTACCACTTTTAGATTTCGCTCCTCCGTCAATTCCACCATGTCCTGGATCAATTAAAATTATCTTTTCTGAGTTATCAATTTTGCATGCTTTAATAGGTATACAATAAGTAATAATAAGTAAACATGTAATAACTACAATAATTAATTTCCTCATAACGCATTCTCCATTATTTTTGTTTATTAGTAGTATGTTTAATTTTATAAATAATTATACCTATATTAACTCATGATACCTATTATAACTTTAAAAGTATTATATAAGTCTATTTTAACTAATAAAAAAAGAAGCCTAATGGCTTCCTTTTTTATTTATTTTCAATAACAATTTCTGCTATATTAGTAGAGTGATCTCCTATTCTTTCTAAGTTACTTAGTAAATCTAGGAAGATTGCTCCTGCATATGCATTACAAATACCTTCATGTAATCTCTTAATGTGTAAGTCTCTATATCTCTTATGTTGCTTGTCTATTTCTGATTCAACTGAGTTTATACTACTAGCCTTATTTACATCTCTGTGTTCATAACTTTCAATTGAGATATCTAAAGCCTTTAAAGTAGTTTTATACATATTTGTTACTTCAGTAATAGCCTCTTCACTATATTGTAATTTTTTATTTATTTTTTGAATAGTTAAGTCTGCAAGATTTTCAGCATGATCCCCTATTCTTTCTATGTCATTTACTATATGGAAAGTAGATGCTACTATATTCTTTTCTCTATCAGATAATTCACACTTTGAAAGTTTAACTAAATAAGTAGTTATAGCTTCTTCAAGATTATTAATTACCTCTTCATTTTGATATACTTTTTCTGTTAAGCTTTCATCATTCTTAATAAATGCATCCATAGCTAATTCTAAGCTTAACTTAGCTTTATTTGCCATTCTTATTGTTTCTTTAACAACTTGTCCTGCAGCTATTACTGGTGTTTCTAATAATCTATCATCAATATATTTAGGTCCTACCTTTTCATCATCTTCACCTGGTATTAGCTTTTCTACAATCTTACATAATACAGGTATTAATGGAACCATTATTAATGTATTAACAACATTAAATATTGTATGAGCATTTGCTATCTGTCTATTTACATCAGCTGAGAAATGAGAAACAAAATCACCTAAAAATCCTGGTATTATTATTGGTAAGAATAATAATGTACCAAAAACGTTAAAGATTAAATGTAACATTGCAGCTCTATGTGCTGTTTTATTTGTACCAACTGATGCAAGCATTGCAGTTATACAAGTACCTATATTACAACCCATAATTATTGGTAGAGCTTGATGAATATTTAATGCACCTGCTGTAGCTAATGCTACTAATATACCTGTTGTAGCTGATGAACTTTGTAATATTGCTGTAATTATAGCCCCTGCTATTACTCCTAAATACCAATGTTGTCCTACTGTTGTAAGTATTTCATTAAATATAGGTAATGAAGTTAATGGCTTCATTGCTCCACTCATTGTACCCATTCCAACAAATAGTATACCAAATCCTAATATTATGTTACCAATTTCTCTTCTTTTCTTAACCTTTACGAACATAACCATCATAGCACCAACAAAAACGAAAACTGGCGCTATTTGATCTAGTTTAAATGCAACTAATTGAGCTGTAATAGTTGTCCCAATGTTAGCCCCCATTATAATTCCAGCTGCTTGAGCTAAATTCATTAATCCAGCATTAACAAATCCAACTACCATTACCGTAGTAGCACTACTACTTTGTATTACCATAGTAACTATTGCACCTACGATTACTCCAATTATAGGATTTTTAGTTACTTTTTCTAATATCTTTTTTAATCCTTCTCCTGCAGCATTTTCTAGACCATCACCCATTAGCTTCATTCCATAGATAAATAGTCCTAATCCCCCTAATAACTTAACTATTGTCATTAACGTATCCAAGATTTTTTCTCCTTCATATTTGTGTATTTTTTAATTTCATAAAACTTTTACATTGTTAAGTTTACATTAAAATTTAACATTTGTTAATAGATTTCAACATTTTTTAACATAGATTTAATATAAACTCTTTAAATATTATTAATTGTGATATTAGTAACTATTTATTAATAAAATAAAAAAAGCTTTGGAATAATATATTCCAAAGCTTTTGATATGTCTCGTAATCGAAAAATCCAAACTATCTCTTAGAGAATTGTGGAGCTCTTCTTGCTTTCTTAAGACCGTATTTCTTTCTTTCTTTCATTCTTGGGTCTCTTGTTACGAAACCAGCTTTCTTTAATTCAGATTTTAAGTTTTCATCTGATTTAATTAAAGCTCTTGTGATTCCGTGTCTGATAGCTCCAGCTTGACCTGTGAATCCACCACCGTGAACGTTAACTAATACATCAAATCTATCCTTAGTTCCAGTTAAAACTAATGGTTGGTTAACTATCATTCTTAAAGTTTCTAAACCGAAGTAAGTTTCGATTTCTCTATTGTTGATAACAACTTTACCGTTTCCTGGTACAAGTCTAACTCTTGCAACTGATTTTTTTCTTCTTCCAGTACCCATGTATTGAACTTTTGCCATTTTTTATTCCTCCTCCCGAGCCTGTATTAGTACTTTAATTCAAGTACTTCTGGTTGTTGAGCTGCATGTTCGTGCTCAGCACCTTGGTATACTTTTAACTTCTTAAGCATTTTTCTTCCTAATACTCCTGTTGGAAGCATTCTTCTAACAGCTTCTTCGAAAGCGAACTCAGGTTTCTTAGCTAATACTTCTCTATATGGAGTTTCTTTTAATCCACCTGGATATAAGCTGTGCTTTCTCATCATTTTTTGATCTAACTTCTTACCAGTTAAAACAACTTTTTCAGCGTTGATAACTATTACGAAATCTCCGCAGTCAACATTTGGTGTAAATGTTGGCTTATTCTTTCCTCTTAATATTGAAGCAACTTGGCTAGCAACTCTTCCTAGTGGCTTTCCAGCAGCATCAACAACATACCATTTTCTTTCAACTTCTTGTGGTTTTGCAATGTATGATTTCATGTTTTTCCCTCCCTGAACTTACATTTATCGTTATACTCTCTATGTATAACATTTATGTCAAGACCTCGGGGCTCGTGGTCTTTCGTACATAAATTATTCTAACAAACAAAATAAATTATAATACACGCTTACGGGCGTGTCAATGTTTTTTGTGAAATTTTTTTAATAATATACTTCTTTAAGAACTAACCCATTAGGTGGCACACAATCCCCTGCTAATGCTCTATCTTTTTTATTTATTATATCTATAATAGAACTTGCTGGAATCTTATTTCTTCCTACTCTTATTAGTGTTCCAACTATTATTCTAACCATATTATATAAAAAACCATCACCACTTACAGATATTCTTATTGTTTTTTCTATCTTTTCTACTTTAACATCAAAGATAGTCCTTACAGTTCCTTTTACAGAGCTTCCTTGTGTCTTAAAAGCAGCAAAGTCATGTGTTCCTATAAAATGTTTTGCTGCTTCTTTCATAGATTCTACATCTAAATCATATTTATAATGATATAACTGATTTCTCATTAAAGCTGATGGAATATCATCATTTAATATATAATATTCATATGTTTTTCCCTTAGCATTATATCTAGCATGAAAGTTATCTTCTACCTTTTCTGATTTAATAACAACTATATCATTTGGTAGTTTTACATTTAATGCTTCTCTAAATCTTTCAGGAGGAACTTTACTATTAGTTTTAAAGTTGGCCACAAATCCCCTTGCATGTACTCCAGCATCAGTTCTAGAGCTTCCTATAACTTCACACTTTTCTTTAGTAACAAGAAGGATAGCCTCTTCTATCTCTCCTTGTACTGTTTTCATTTCCTTTTGTTTCTGCCAACCATAATAATTAGTTCCATCATACTCTATTGTTAACTTTATATTGTTCAAATTATCACCTTTTTAATTCAAATTATTATAGTAAAAATCTAACAACAATTATACTTATAAGCAATATGAAAAATACTCCAAATGCTATAATATCTTTAGAAGTAAATTTTAGAACCTTCATTCTAGTTCTACCAGTTCCCCCTCTATAACATCTAGCTTCCATAGCCATAGCCAATTCATCAGCTCTTCTAAATGAACTAATAAATAATGGCACTAGTAATGGTATTAAGCTTTTTGCCTTCTTTACTAATCCACCTGTTTCAAAATCAGCACCTCTTGCTTTTTGCGCCTTCATAATTTTATCAGTCTCATCTATTAGTGTTGGTATAAATCTTAATGCAATTGTCATCATCATGGCTAATTCATGGGCTATTTCCTTTCCAATTGGTCTTAATAATCTTTCTATACCATCTGTTAATTCTATAGGAGATGTAGTTAATGTTAAAACTGATGTTCCCATTATAAGTAGTATCAATCTTACTGCCATAAAAATTGCTGTTCTTAGTCCTGATTCATATATTTTTATAAATCCAAGTTCAAAAATTAATCTTCCCTCTTTAAGCATAAAAATATTTAATATCGCTGTTAATGCAATTAAAAAGAATATTGGCTTTAATCCCTTATAAAGATATCTTGGCGATATTTTTGCAACATAAGCTACTAAACCTAAAAATGCTATAACAAATATATACCCAATAAAGTTATTAATAATAAATAAACTTAATATAAATAAAAATGAAATTATTATCTTTGTTCTTGGGTCTAACTTATGTATAAAAGATTCACCTGGTATATACTGTCCTATAGTTATATCTTTAATCATATTAAACTTCTCTCTTTCATAAAATTTAAAATCCTATATTAAATTATTTTTTTAATAAAATTTTTAAAAGTTCATCTTTTCCTTGTTCAATAGTAAATATATTATCCGAAACTTCAAATCCTTTTTCCCTTAAAGCTTTCATTAAATAGGTTACTTGAGGTACAGCTAACCCTATGCTTTCTAATATATCAATATTTTTAAATACTTCAGCCGGCTTTCCTAATAATGCTATTTTCCCTTTATTCATAACAACTATTCTTTCAGCTAAATTAGCAACATCCTCCATGCTATGACTAACTAATACAATTGTCATTTTATACTCCTGATGAAGTATTTTTATTTGTTCTAAAATATCGTCTCTTCCCTTAGGATCTAACCCAGCTGTTGGTTCATCTAGTATTAATACTTTAGGTTCCATTGCAATAACACCAGCTATAGCTACTCTTCTCTTTTGCCCTCCACTTAAATCAAATGGAGAAACATT
>JAFNXG010000191.1 GCA_017383505.1 Clostridium sp. | reverse complement strand
TTTCAGTATTATTAATTCTTACTTCATGTGCTTTTAGTTTTAATAAATACTCCGAAAACTCAGCCTTTATTTTACTTGGCTCATCTATGGCCTTTGATGATAGCTCATCAAATTTATCAACATATCTTGATACCTTTTCAATTTTAAAAATAAAAATACCTCAGAAAAAAATTATCTATAGTAAGATTTCTTCTGAGGTTAATTATATATATTAATAATTATATATTTCCTTATATTTCTTATCTAAGTATTCAATAAAATATTTTGCTTGAAGTTCTTCTCCTGTGATTCTCTTTATTAAATCACTTGGATCATAAAGATTAGCACACTCATGTACATTTCCTTTTAACCATTCATATATTGAAGATAAATCTCCTGATTCAATTTCATCATATATGTTAGGTACATCTTTAACCATTTTATTCAGCATTTGAGCTCCATAAAGATTTCCTAATGCATAACTTGGAAAATATCCAAATGATCCATCTGACCAATGCATATCTTGAAGCACTCCAACCTTATCACTTGTAGGCTCTACACCCAAATATTCCTTATATTTTTCATTCCAAACTCTTGGTAAATCACTAACTTGAATTTTATCATTTATAAGTAACTTTTCTATTTCATATCTTATAATTACATGAATACTATAAGTTAATTCATCAGCTTCAACTCTTATTAATGAAGGTTGAACTTTATTTATTGTATTATAGAACTCTTCTTTGGTAACACCTTCTAATTGGTTCGAGAATTCCTTTTTAGCTTCTTCATATAAATATCCGCAAAATGCTTTACTTCTTCCTATTATATTTTCATAAAATCTTGACTGTGATTCATGAATAGCCATAGAGGAAGCTTTATTTAACCCAGTACCTTCTAATGAGTCAGGTATATTTTGCTCATATATTCCATGTCCACCTTCATGTATTGCTGAAAACATTGCTGATGTAAAATCATTTAAGTAATAATGATTAGTTATTCTAACATCCTTATTAGTCATATCTAAAGTATATGGATGTTCAGTTTCATCCATTCTTCCTGATTTAAAATCAAATCCCATAGTATTTAAAATTTTAATACAAAATCTTTTTTGATTTTCCTTAGGAAATTCTTTTCCCTCAAAGACATTAGAAATTTCTGTTCCACTATTATTTATCTTTTTTAATATACTAACAATTCCATCTCTTAGCTCATCAAAAACCTTATCTAATTTTTCAACAGTAAGTCCTGGTTCATAATCATCAAGTAGAGTATTATATTTATTACCTTTATATCCTCTATATTTTATTGATTTCTTTGTAAGTTCTACTATCTTTTCTAATGCAGGCTTAAATAATTCAAAATCATCTTCATTCTTTGCTTTCTCCCAGGCTAATTGTCCTCTAGATGCTGCTAAAGAAAATTCCTTTATAAATTCTTTTGGAAATATTTTTTCTTTTTCATAATTCTTCTTAAGCTCATGTAACATTTTTTTCTGAACAAAATTTAATTTTTCTTGGTTCTTCTCAAAGAATTTAATAAAATCATGAATTTCTTTTGAAACAGATAAGTTATGTAATTGCATTTGCATAAAAGACATAGTTTCTGCTCTTACTTCTGCTGCATTTTCAGGCATTCCAGTTGTCATATCCCAATACATAAGACTTCCTACATTTCTATAATGTTCAATAATCTTTAAATATGATGAAAATTCTTCTAACTTTTTCTCTAATTTATCCAATAATTTAGCCTCCACTCTAATAATCTCTATTTATTTAATTATATACTTTATTTCTAATTAAATGAATAACTTACTGTTCTCGGTTAAATATATAAGTACCTCCAAGGTTAATCCATATTTAGAATTAACCCCGGAGGCACTTAAATTATTTTATATTATTTAATTCTATAAATTATAGCTTCATATGGTCTTAAGCTTAATTTTTCAATCAATGTGCTTGAATCCTTATAATTACTTAATAAAATATCTGCATAATTAAAATCACCATCAAAGCTGAAAGTAACTTCTTTATCATAGAAATTACAAACTACTAATATCTTGTCTTTATTTAATTCTCTAGTATAAGCAAAGATATTTTTATCTTCAGGACATAATAAAGTATAATCTCCATAAATTATAGTATCATTATTTTTTCTTATATTTATTAATTTTCTATAATGATGGAAAATTGAATTTTCATCTTCTAAACATTGTTTTGCATTTACTTCAGTATAATTTTTATTTATAGCAAGCCAAGGAGTTCCTGTTGTAAAACCAGCATTCTCAGAATTATCCCATTGCATTGGAGTTCTTCCGTTATCTCTTCCTTTAGCATAAATAGATTCCATTATTTCTTCATGAGTATATCCCTTAGAAATTCTATCCTTATACATATTTAATAACTCAATATCTCTATAGTCATTAATATCTTCAAGTCTTATGTTAGTCATTCCAAGCTCTTCTCCTTGATAAATATAAGGAGTACCTTTCATTCCATGAAGAAGAGTTGCAAACATTTTTGCACTTTCTACTCTATATTCTTTATCATTTCCCCATCTTGAAACTATTCTTGGTAGATCATGGTTATTCCAGAAAAGACTGTTCCACCCTTGTCCTTCAAGTTCTACTTGCCACTTAGATAAAACTTTCTTTAAATCTAATAATTCTAATGGCTTAAGGTCCCACTTTTCTTTTCCTTCAATTTGATCTAATCCTATATGTTCAAATTGGAATACCATACTTAATTCTTTTCTATCTGGGTTTGAATAAAGCTTGGCTACCTCCGGAGTTGCTCCCCAAGTTTCACCTACAGTTAATAAATCATTTCCATCTAATGCAGCTCTATTCATTTCTTGTAAATATTCATGTAGTTTTGGTCCATTTCCTGTTATCATTTCATCTGGAACTTTACCAATAAGATCAATAACGTCCATTCTGAATCCACCAATTCCTTTATCTACCCAGAAATTCATCATTTTATAAACTTCATTTCTTACCTTTTCATTTTCCCAATTTAAAT
>JAFNXG010000025.1 GCA_017383505.1 Clostridium sp. | reverse complement strand
TTTGGATAAATTAAAAGAGCAAGCAAGAGGAAAAAATGATATAGGAACTACAGGAAAGGGAATAGGTCCTTGTTATACTGATAAGTTTGAAAGATGTGGAATAAGAGTTTGTGATCTTATAGATAAAGAAGTATTTAAAGAAAAGCTAAGTGAAAACATAGAAATGAAGAATAAGTATATAGTAAATGTTTTGGGTGGAGAAGCTTTAAACTTTGATGAAATATATGAAGAATACTCTAAGTACGGAGAGAGATTAAAACCATTTGTAAGAGATACATCAGTTACAGTATACAATGAAATTAAAGAAAATAAATCAGTTTTATTTGAAGGTGCTCAAGGTATGTTATTAGATATAGACTATGGTACATATCCATTTGTAACATCATCAAATACAACTGCGGGTGGAGTAGCTAATGGTGTTGGTATAGGACCAAATATGATTACTAATGCTGTAGGTATAGCTAAGGCTTATACTACAAGAGTTGGTAAAGGACCTTTCCCAACAGAGTTAGAAAATGAAACTGGAGAATGGATAAGAGAAAAAGGTCATGAGTATGGAGTAACTACAGGTAGATCAAGAAGATGTGGTTGGCTTGATATAGTTATACTAAAAACTTCAGTTAGAGTTAGTGGATTAACTTCATTAGCTGTAACTAAAATAGATACATTAGCTGGTTTAGAAAAAGTTAAGATGTGTGTTGGATATAAGTTCAATGACGAAGTTATAGATTACTTCCCAGCTAGCTTAGAAGACTTAGCTAAATGTGAACCTATATATGAAGAATTTGATGGATGGGATGAAAGTGTGGCAGAAGCTAGAAGCTATGACGAATTACATCCAAATGCAAGAAAGTATTTAGAAAGAATAGAAGAATTAACAGAAACTAGAATATCAATAGTATCAGTAGGTCCAAGAAGAGACCAAACTATGAGAGTTAAGCCTTTATAAGGTAATAAAAATAGTTGTATAAAATAGTTAATATTTTTATACAACTTATTTTTATTTAGAATAATATTTATTGGTATAGTACAAAATATAAATAATTTAAATTAAGTGTATAAATTTATTAAAGAAAATTTTTATTTATAATATTTATTAACATTAAGAAACTAATATAATATGAGAACCCGCTTAAGGGTTCTTTTTAATAATTTTATATAAATATTTTATAAGGGGTGTAGAAAGTGGGAGTAGTAACAGAAAAGGAATATGAAGTACATTATTATGAAACAAATTATAGACTTGAATGTAAAATATCATCCATAATTAATTATTTTTGTGATATAGGGACTAATCAATCAGAACTATTAGGTGTAGGAATTGATTATTTAACGGAAAAAGGATTGGCTTGGGTATTTTATAAATATGATATAAAAGTAAATAGGTATCCTAAATATGGAGAAAAAATAAAAGTAGTAACGAGAGCAAAAAGTTTTAAAAAGTTTTACGCTTCAAGAGAATATTCTATATATGATAAAAATAATGAGAAAATAGTAGAAGGAGAAGGAATCTTTCTATTAATAGATATAGATAGAAGACGAGCTTTGAGAATTCCAGAGGAGCAGTATAAAGTTTATGGAGTAGATATTGATACTTGTTCTGATATAAAGCTAACAAAGATAGAAAAGCTTAAAGAAAAGGATAATAAGAGTACATTTAAAGTTAGATATGGAGATATAGATTCTAATATGCATGTGAATAACGTTAGATATGTTGAATGGGCAATAGAGTCTATTCCATTAGATATTGTTTTGAATTATCAACTCAAGGAACTAACAGTTGTATTTGAAAAGGAATGTAGATATGGCACAGAAATAAGTGCTTTATATGAAGTAAAAGATAGTAAGGATAGCTTAATTATACTTCATAGTATAGAAGGCAGTGAAGGAAGAGAATTAAGTGCATTAATTAGTAAGTGGGAAAAAATTAATAGAGGTGATGAGATCTATAATATAGAATAACATTCAAAATAAAAAAATTAAGGAGTTTATAATAGTAAACACCTTAATTTTTTTAAATAATTATATTAATTTATTGTTATATTTATTTTCTGCAATTGATTTTGCAACTGTATAGCCAGAGCTCCAAGCCCATTGAAGATTAAATCCACCACAGTCTCCATGAACATCTAGTATTTCCCCACAGAAATATAGGTCTTTAATTAGTTTAGATTCTAATGTAGTATAATCAACATCTTTAGTATCTATGCCACCAACAGTAACTTGAGCTTGGTTAAAGTCATTAGTTCCTATACAAGTAAATTTCCATTGTTTTAAAGTACTTATTAATTTTCTTTTTTCTTTCCAAGTTAATTCATAACAAGGTATTTGAAGATTAGTTATACCACATTCCTTTAATAAAATAGGGATTATTTTTTTGTTTATAATTCCAACTAGGGCATTAATTATAGGTCTATGGCTAAGAAGTGCAAAATGACACTCTATAAAATCTTCTAAATCTTTTTCTGAATAGCTAGGTAATAAATCTACTATTACTTCTGTTTTCTTTTTATTAAATGTGCTTTGAGAAGCTAAAGCAGAAATTTGAAGGATTGGAGGACCAGATATTCCGTAGTCAGTAAATAATATTTCTCCAAAGTCCTTTTTTACAGCAACATTATCAACTAAAAGAGTTGCATATCCATCAAACTTAACACCAGATAAAGCTTTTAAGTGAGGATAATCTAATTTTAATTGAACTATGCCAGGAACTAATGTAGTTATTGAATGCCCTAAACTTTTAGCAATATTATAAGCACTACCATCAGATCCTGTTTTAGGAGCTGTTTTTCCACCACAAGCTAGGATTACTTTATTAGCTGTGAATAATTTAAAATC
>JAFNXG010000190.1 GCA_017383505.1 Clostridium sp. | reverse complement strand
CTAATAAAATACATTAATATCATTCCAACTAGTGTTCTTCTTTTTATATATTCAATAATTCTAATATTAAACATATATTTAATAACTAATATAAAGAAAAATACTGATGCATAGCTAAATACCCATATTATAAAATTAAATGCCCATATTACTATTTGGGGAATAATTAAATTTGATATCATTTTTGTAAATAACGCTTGGAAATCTCCATTTAAAGTATCGCTTATAAGTCGACCTGATAAAGGACCTAAAGCAGCTATAGCAAATCCAATAATAACTATCCATATTTCAAATGGAATTTTACTTATTTCCTTAAATAAAACTGCAGATTTAGCCTTTCTAATAGGGAATATTAAAGCTATTAGTGCAACAATACCAGCTATTATAAATGCTATACTAGGCCCTATACTCATATATCCTCTCATATCTGCATTTCGTATTCCCCAACTAATACCATCATATGAAGTTAAAATTTTAGGTACAGCATATACAAATGTAACATTTTTAATTGGATTCATAGTTATATTATAATATCCATTTTCATAATTATTATAATCATTTCTAATAACTGTTAAACTTCTTTCTATATTAGATTTTAGATATTCTTTATCCGCCCCCATACATTCCTTAATATCTATATTTCCATCTGAATCAAAATCAATAATAGCGTAAAATTGATATTCATCTTTATTTACTTCAGATAAATCAATATTATTATTTTCAAATTTCACATTTCCATTTAATTTAGTATTAGTTTTATTATTTGAATTATTATAATACCAATATCTTAAGTTTCCAAACTCCGTAATATTTTTCCAACGCAATACTTTATTATTAAATGCATTCAATCGATTATTTACTTCATTTGCTACATAATTCTCATATTCATCTGAATTTGTAGATAAATTCTTTTTTATGTCTAATAAATATTCACTTGGATTTTCACTTTCCTTAATGGAATCATAATATAATGCATAACTAGACTCTGCTATAGTATTGGCAAATCCATATTCATTAAAATAATCTACCTTTACACTTTTAGCTAATTTATCTATTGTTTTATATGAACTACACATTCCTAAAGCAGCTGTAACTATCGTGGCTATTATTATTAATGTAGATATAAGCCCTTTACTCTTATATGCTTCTTTATTGCTTTTCAATTTTATATCCAACTCCCCACACCACCTTCAAATATTTTGGATTTTTAGGATTAATCTCAATCTTTTCTCTTATCTTTCTTATATGAACCATTATAGTATCAGTATTTATCGCTTGTTCATTCCATACTCTTTCATATATTTCCTCAGCAGCAAATACCCTTCCTGGATTTTTTATAAGTAATGCTAATATTTTAAATTCAATAGGTGTTAGCTTAACTGGTTTTTCATCAACAGTAACTTCCTTAGTATCAAAATTTAATTCTAATCCACCAACACTATATATATTTTCCTTAACTTCGGGTTGTTTTACCATATTTAAAAATTTTGAATATCTTCTAAGCTGAGAGTTAACTCTTGCTAATAATTCAAGTGGTCTAAATGGCTTAGTGACATAATCATCTGCTCCTACATTAAGTCCCATTATCTTATCTACTTCTTCTGATTTTGCAGATAACATTATTACAGGAAAATTATGATTTTCTCTAAGTTTCATAACAAAAGTTATACCATCCATTTTAGGCATCATTACATCAACTATTGCTAAATGAATAACTTCTTTTTTTAATACTTCCAAACCTTCTATTCCATTATTTGCTATAAAAACATTATATCCTTGATTTGTTAGATATGCTTCTAGAGCAATTGCTATATCATTTTCATCTTCAACAATTAAAACATTGTATGAGCTCATTTTATCCATTATTGTTTATCCCTCCTTTTTTATTTTACAAACATGTTTACTTACTATATTATCAATAATAATTCTAAAAACTAAACAACAACTATATATAATTCTAAAGATTTTCTAAAAAAATTCCTCAGAAGAAATAAACAAATTTTCTTTCTTCTGAGGAACTATATATCTAACTAAGTTATATACTTTAAAATACTTTCACCTAAAATATATCCTGTTAAAATAAATACACTATTCCATATTAATATTCCAAGAGCTGAATATACTGTATATTTAAAAAAATTCATTTTAAGTACTCCTGCTGGTATTGCAATTATAGTTCTTGCAACTGGAATAAGTCTACTTAAAAATACACCAATATGTCCTTTACTTCTTAAATACTCTAACTTTTCATCTATGTACTTCTTTTGCTTTGGAAACTTATTAGTATATTTATCCAATAGAAAATTTCCTCCATAAAACCCTAAAAAGTATAAAACCCAACTTCCACTTACCCCAGCAATAACTGATAATATTAACACAAAATAAAAATTCATTTCTCCTCTTGATATCCATAATCCTGCTAATGGCATTATTATCCCTGCTGGAAGCCCTGGTAAATTTAAATACTCTAAAAATACAATTATAAATATAAATAATACACCATACTGCGACAAATAATTTAAAATACTATTAGCATCCATGTTTCTCCCCCTAATTTACCCTTTTATTCCCAACTATAATTTTATAATATATCTAATAAATAAGGAAGATATTATACTAAATCTAAAGAAATTTTTAGGATTTAATATAATAAAAGACTATTACAATTCAATTTGCAATAGTCTTTCTAACCATACCAATTATTAAATTACTTTTTAACTTAAAACTTATTCTACAATTAAAGGCAATTCTACAATGAAAGAGAAAATATATTAGCTAATGACATTCGCACTATTATTTAGTGCGCAATTTAGTTATTTCACACTTTTCACTTCGAATTCTTGGAACCTGTATTTTTGACCAGTTGGATTAGTCTTTCCCTCTGGTACTTCTTCAATAAACATCTCATAAGGTCTTACAAAAAGTCCACAATCCCCATATAAGGCTCTATAAAGAACCATGGTTTCTTGAGTTTCTGAATGCTTAACAAAGTCTTCAACTAAATATAAATCTCCTTTAAAATGTCTGAAAATCTTTCCCTTAGAATTAGATATATCTCTCATAATTTTTCCTCCGTTAATAATATTTTGTATTTGAAATAAAAGAAACAGTCTGCTATTAACAAACTGCTTCATCTATTATATCATTATTTTCCACTTCAGTATTTACTTCTTCTTCATAAATTAAATACTTTTCATGAACCGTTATAAAGTAATTTCCACAAAGATATAAAGGGTATATTAACCATATCATAGTTATGTTTACATCAAAACTATATTTAGACCAAATCATTAATATAGCAACAAATGAAGAAAGTATTGAAATTCCATTATTAATTATTAATGTTTTAATATCATTTATATTTATAATCTTTAAGTTAATGACAAATAATATTATTGTAAATATTGAGTATAATACTGATTTTAATAAGTTTTCTATATTATAAATATCAACTCCATATTTTTTCATATAAAGTACATATTCAAGCTTTTCCTTGTATTCTTTCCCCATCTTACTCCAAAAATCAAAATCAGACCACTTATTTGGAATCATATCTAACGGAATTGAAATTTTAATGTTTGTAACCTTAAAGAATATAAATACAGAAGCAATAGACATTAAAATATATAGAATCACTAAAACTGGTTTATTTCTTGATTTAAATAAACTAGCTATTATCTTAGTTAAAATCAATACTAAAGCAATAATTGGGAATATTAATGCTATAAACTTAGCTAACATAT
>JAFNXG010000189.1 GCA_017383505.1 Clostridium sp. | reverse complement strand
CATTAGGAAATTGGTACAAGATTAAATACGGAAGCGGATACGGTTTTGTATCAAAAGATTATGTAACAGTATCTACAAGCAATGACAGTAGTGATAATGATAATAGTAGTAACAATAATACTGCAACTACACCATCAACAGGAACAAGTGTACAAAAAGGAACGATAAAAGTAAGTAGTGAGTTAAATGTAAGAAGCGGAGCAGGGATAAACTATGGAACTATAGGTTCATTAAAAAATGGATCAACAGTTGAAATAGTTGAGACATCAGGAAATTGGTATAAGATTAAATACGGAAGTGGATATGGTTTTGTGTCAAAAGATTATGTGGCAGTATCTTCAAGTAGCAGTAATAACAATAGTAATAATACTACGACATCACCATCAACAGGAACAAGCACACAAGTAGGAACGATAAAAGTAAGTAGTGGGTTAAATGTAAGAAATGGAGCAGGAACAAACTATGGAACTATAGGGTCATTAAAAAATGGATCAACAGTTGAAATAGTTGAAACATCAGGAAATTGGTACAAGATTAAATATGGAAGTGGATATGGTTTTGTGTCAAAAGATTATGTGGTTATTAATAATATAAGTAGAGTAGCTCAGATTGATATTAAACAAGCAACAGTTGTAACTAGTGTTTTAAGAATAAGAGAAGAGGAGAACTATTCTTCAAATATCTTAGGAGTAGTTTCAATGGGAGAGAAAGTTTCTGTTTTAGAAAAGGGTACAGAATGGAGTAAAATCACTTATAATAAAACGGAAGGATACATATTAAATGAATATGTAGATTTCAATATATTTTAAAATTTAAAAAGAGTTTATTAATTAGAATTTATATATTATATTTATATAAGACTAATTAATATATCTCTTTTTAATTTTTTATAGAAAAAGTATTATTTATATGATAAACTAAATAGCCATATATAATAATAAACAAAGGAGGAAATTTTATGGAATTATTTGTAACAGATTTAGATGGAACGCTAATTAATAGTAAAAGAGAAGTTACTGAAAAATCTTTAATAATTTTAAATAAATTAATTGATGATGGAATGAATTTTACAGTGGCAACTGCTAGAACACCAGCAACAGCAGTTGAAATATTAAAAGATTTAAACTTAAAATTACCAGTTGCTTTAATGAATGGGGTACTAATATATGATACTAAAACATTAAAGTATATAGATACTAAAGAAATGGATAAAGAAGCAACTGATAAAGTATTAAATATTTTTGAGAAGTATAATAAAAATCCATTAGTATACGGAGTTAAAGATAATCATTTATGGGTATACCATAAAGAATTTGAGCATGCTTATGAATATAATTTTTATAAAGAAAGAGCAGATAAAGAATTAAAAACTTTTGTTGAAATTAAAGATTATAAAAATGCAATAGTAGATAATAATATAATTAATTTTGTAGCTTTTGATACTTATGAAAAAATAAAAAATATAGCAGAAGAAATAAAGTGTATAGAAGGTATAACTGTTAACTATTATGAAGATGTATATGAAGATTGTTACTTCTTAGAGGCGTATAGCAGTAAGGCGTCTAAAGCAAATGGAATAAAATATCTATCAAAATATATAGATTATAGTAAAGTTATTTGTTTTGGTGATAATTTAAATGATATACCTATGTTCGAATTAGCTGACGAAGCATATGCAACAGCAAATGCAGCAGATGAAATAAAGAAAATGGCTACTGACGTTATAGGAAGCTGTGAAGATGATGGGGTAGCTGAATTTTTAAAAGAAAGATTTAAAAATAAATAAATTTTAATACTAAATTTAAATAGGGATAATATTATCATTGATAAAATGATAATATTATCCCTAATTTATTTTAATATTTATAAAAATAAATTTATTAATTATAAGTAGAATGTAAAAAAGAAAATACTAATAGTTTTATTATTGATTAGCTAAATAAGTATTAACTTTTAAATTAGCTTATAGCAACGAATTTATTTAATAAGGTATAAATAAAAATACAAATTTAAAATATAAATTAGGCTATTAACAATTTAATAATAATAAGCTGATTAGATTTGGTGTATTATTATAAAAATCTTGAAAATAATAATAAAATAATATAATATTAATAATAGGAAATATATGTAAAGCATGAAGCAAAAGGGGGGCAAAGTAATGGATAAAAAGAGAGAACAGTGGGGGACAAAATTTGGCTTTATACTTGCAGCTGTAGGATCAGCGGTAGGTTTAGGGAATATATGGAGGTTTCCTTATCTAGTATATGAAAATGGTGGAGGAGCATTTTTAGTACCATATTTCTTTGCGATATTCACAGCAGGAATTCCACTATTAATTTTAGAGTATGGAATGGGACATAAATTTAAGGGCTCAACGCCGTTAGCTATGGCGAGAGCAAATAAAAAATTAGAATGGATTGGATGGTGGCCTAGTATTACAGCATTTTTTATATTAGGATATTATTCAATGATTTTAAGCTGGGCTATGAAATATTTTACATTAAGCTTTAATAAAGGATGGGGAGATGATCCTAATAAATTCTTTTATAATGATTTTTTAAAACTTACAGAATCTCCATTCGAGTTTGGAAGTATTATTTTATCAGTATTAATTGGAATAATATTAGTTTGGGGAATTAGTTGGTTTATATGCTATAGAGGTGTAAAAAGTGGTATAGAAAAACTAAATAAGGTTTTATTGCCTACTCTAGTTGTAATAATGGTAATTATAGTTTTAAAAGGAATTACTTTAGAGGGAGCAGCTTTAGGTTTAAATAAATTATTTACTCCAGATTGGAGTAAAGTAATGGAACCAAAGGTTTGGATAGCTGCATATGGACAAGTTTTCTATTCATTAAGTTTAGCAATGGGTATTATGATGACTTATTCAAGTTATTTACCTAAGAAAACTGATATAAATAATAGTGCATTTATGACAGGATTTGCAAATTGTGGTTTTGAATTCTTATGTGCAATAGGAGTATTTGCAATTTTAGGATTTATGGCAACAAGCCAAGGAATTGGAATTGAAGAAGTAGTTTCAAGTGGTATTGGATTAGCTTTTATAGTTTTTCCTAAGGTATTTACTGTTATGGGCGTTTGGGGAAATATACTTGGATGTTTATTCTTTGCATGCTTAGTATTTGCAGGATTAACTTCTTGTGTATCGTTAGTTGAAGCTGTATCTTCAGCTATTATTGATAAAACGAGTTGGAACCGTAAGAAGGTTGTTTCTGCAATTTCATTAGCTGGAGTAATTTTAAGTACAACATTTGCAACAGGAGCAGGTTTATATGTATTAGATATAATGGATAATTTCATTAATTGTTATTCAATTGTAGTTGTAGGATTATTAGAGGCTATTGTTATAGGCTGGATAATTAAACCTAAAACAATTAGAGATCATACAAATAAAACATCGTATTTTAGAATTGGAAAGTGGTGGGACTTTACTGTTAAATTTATCACTCCAATAATGTTAGCAATAATGTTAATTACTAATTTTGTTACAGAAATTAAAGCACCTTATGGTGGATATAATATAGCGGAATTATTTGCGTATGGATGGTCAGTTATAGGTTTAGGTATTATAGGTGCATTAATATTATCTAAAAAGCCTTGGAAAGATAAAGCTATAGAAGACTTTGAAAACAAGGTTGAAGAGGAGGTTGTTTAATATGACAACAACAGCATTAGCTTATTTTGCAATAGGTGCAATAGTTTTATGGGGAGGATTAATAACTACATTAGCTATCGCAATAAAAAAAGAAAAAGAAATGAATTAGTTAAATTAATATAAACAAATTATAATATGATAAAAGAAGATTGAAGTTTAATAATTTTAATCTTCTTTTATTATTTAAAATTAATTGGAAATAGAAAAAATATTATAGAAAATAAATCATATATTGACAAAAAAAACGTGAGTAAATTATAATGATACAAAGATAAATAAAGAACTCATATAAATCTCAAATATGGTGAGATGTTTCTACGGGAAACCTTAAATTTTCAGCTATG
>JAFNXG010000188.1 GCA_017383505.1 Clostridium sp. | reverse complement strand
CTCTTATATATATTATCTAACAACATATATTTTTTTAGTTCTCCATATTTTATAATTTGAAAATAATATATTGTATTTTTATTTATTCTTTTTAGACGCATATATTCATCTTCAATATCTCTATACTTATTTTTAAACTTTCTAGTTATAACTTTAGTCTTTTTATTTTTTCTCGATGTAATAATTATTATCTCTATTTCATCATTATTTCTATCAGTATGTACTAGTAAAACCTTATCACATTGAATATATGTATATCCCGAAAATATTCCACTTTTAAGCTTTAATATATTATTTTTATAATAAAACTTTAAATTACAACTATTAAATTTCATGATAATAACTATAAATATTAATACTTCTATTATACTTAAAAATATTAACATACTTAAATTACTAATATACGCCAAGTAAGTTATGCTAGGAAGAAATATAGCTAAGAAAACCATCATTATTATAAATACTTTATTATATCTTCTTTGTCTCTTAAAAGCTTTTTCAAATATCATTTCATTTACCTATTTTAAAAGCCTTACATTAAAAAATGCAAGGCTTTTAAATATATTATATTGAATCAGTATTACCCATTGCTTGCATCTTTTCTGCTTGGTCTGCAGTAATTAATGCATTTACAACTTCTTCAATATCCCCATTCATAAAAGTATCTAATTTATATAAAGTTAATCCAATTCTGTGATCAGTAACTCTACCTTGAGGATAATTGTAAGTTCTTATTCTTTCACTTCTATCCCCTGTACCAACTTGGCTCTTTCTATCTTCTGCTATTCCAGCAAGTCTTTCTGCTTCTGCAACCTCATAAAGTCTAGCTCTTAAAACCTTCATAGCCTTTTCTTTGTTCTTAAGCTGTGATTTTTCATCTTGACATGCAACAACAGTTCCTGTTGGTATATGAGTTATTCTAACTGCTGAGTCTGTTGTATTAACGCATTGTCCTCCATTACCTGAAGATCTATAAACGTCAATTCTTAAATCTTTATCATTAATTTCAATTTCAACATCATCAACTTCTGGTAAAACTGCAACTGTAGCTGTTGATGTATGTATTCTACCTGAACTTTCTGTATCTGGTACTCTTTGAACTCTATGTACTCCGCTTTCATACTTAAGCTTTGAGTAAGCCCCATTTCCCTTAATCATGAATACAACTTCTTTAAATCCACCTAAGTCATTTTCATTTGAACTCATCATCTCAACTGACCATCTTTGAGATTCTGCATATCTTGTATACATTCTGAAAAGATTAGCTGCAAATAGTGCTGCTTCATCTCCTCCTGCTCCACCTCTGATTTCAACGAACACGTTTTTATCATCATTAGGATCTTTTGGTAGTAAAAGAATTTGTATTTTGTTTTCTAGTTCAACCTCTTGCTCTTTAAGCATAGAAATTTCTTCTGATAACATTTCTTTCATTTCTTTATCAGTTTCTTCTTCTAACATTTCTCTATTAGCTGCTAAATCTTCAACAACCTTTTTATACTCTCTATATGCTGTTACTATTATTTCTAAGTCAGCATGCTCCTTACACAGCTTTCTCCATTCCTTTTGATTAGCCATTATTGAAGGATCTGATATTTTAACTGATAGTTCTTCATATTTATTTTCCGTAAATGCTAATTTATCTAATAACATAGTATCACTCCGTACTGTATTTTTTCATATTGAAACATTATAACATAATGATTGTATATTTATCAACCCAAAACCAATTCACAATATAAGTAAATTGCTCATTAACCTAACTTATAATTAAGTGCAGATACTAGTTAATAAGATAAACCATTATAAAAAAATTATATTCTGATTTAAACTAGTATCCATTTCT
The DNA here is from genome assembly GCA_017383505.1 of Clostridium sp. Lineage (GTDB taxonomy): Bacteria > Bacillota > Clostridia > Clostridiales > Clostridiaceae > Clostridium. The sequence goes on along the minus strand of JAFNXG010000188.1, from coordinate 11,140 downwards.
ATAAATTTCTTTTAAAGCTGTCCTAAAACCACTCTATCAAGTCCTGCCAAGTCCTTAATTACTCTTACTCCTTTATATCCTTTTTGAGTCATTAAAGCACTAACCTCTTCTCCTTGATCATGACCAATTTCAAATGCTAGAATTCCATTTTCCTTTAAAATTTTATCACTATCTTCTACTATTTTTCTATAGAAATATAATCCATCATTCCCTCCGCTTAATGCTGTATGAGGCTCATAATTTTTTACATCATCCATTAATGTTTCTATAACTTCTTCTTTTATATATGGAGGATTAGAAACTAATATATCATATTTCTTTTCTAGCTTTATAGCTTCTTCTAATAAATCACTCTTTATAAATTCTACTCTAGAACTTAATTTGTGTTTATTTATATTTTTCTTAGTTACTTTTTCAGGAATATCATAATAGTCTATTAAATCTATCTTGGTATTTTCTCTTAGAGTAGCGATTGATATACCTATAGCTCCACTTCCGCAACATAAATCACAAATATCATATTGGTTACTAGCAGTAATATTTTTAAGAACTTCTTCAACTAATATCTCTGTATCTCCTCTTGGTATTAAAACACCTTCTTCAACATAAAAGTCCAAGCCCATAAATTCAGCATTTTTTAATATATACTTAATAGGCATTTTATCTTTTCTTTTATTTATTAATCTATAAAATTCTTTTTCCTTAAATTTATCAATTTCTTCTTCTTTATTAGTAATTAAATAAAGTTTATCCTTTTGTAAAACTTTACCTAACAGTAATTGAGTATCTAATATATATGTATCTATATTAGCCTCTTTTAATATTTTATTTCCATCTATTAATAATTCCCCAATAGTCTTCTTATATTCAATTCCTTCTGCTGCCATTAAAGCTTTTATAGCAACTTCTAATTGTGAATCATCAGGTTCTTTAGTAGTAATTTCTTGTAACTTCAAACCTGGATATGCAATAACTTTACCCAATTTACTTTCAGTCCTTCCAAGCCATTTTATTAATTCATAAGTAATTCCTGCAACTAAAGGCATTAATATTATTCTTAATAGAAGTCTCTGCCAAAATCCACCCCAACCAGTTAATGTAAATAATACTATACTTACAAACATAGTTAGAAACAGAAAATTAGTTCCACATCTAGGATGGAGTCTACCAAATTTCCTTACATTCTCAATTGTTAATTTCTCTTCAGATTCATAACAAAAAATAGTTTTATGCTCGGCTCCATGATATTGAAATACTCTATAAATATCATCTAATTTACTAATTAAATACATATATAATATTAAAATTGATATTCTTATAGATGATTCAATTAAATTTAAAATTATAGGTGATAGACCTATATTTTTAAATAATGATGCTATTGCTGTTGGTACTCCTAAAAACAAACCTGCAGCAACAAGAAGAGAAAACATCATAGTTATTGTAATGATTAAATCATTTGCTCTTTTATCTCCAAGCTTATCTTTTAACCAAATATCAAATTTTGACTCTTTCTCATCCTCTTCAAAAAAACTAGCTGAATAATTTAATGTGTTAATTCCTATCATTAGTGAATCAATTAGTGTTACTGCTCCTCTAATTATAGGTATATTTAAGATTTTATATTTTTTTGTTATAGGCTTTGTTTTCTTTACCTTAACTTCTATTTTTCCATTTGGAGTTCTTATGGCTGTTGCTAATCCTTTAGAGCCTCTCATCATAACTCCTTCAATTATAGCTTGACCTCCAACATCACATTTTCTCATATAATCACACTTTCTTTATTTTTTATTCTTAAATTCAAAGTAACAATGTCCACATAAAGATTCATATTCTACATCATCAACATTATCTATTGCAACTTGTTCTCCCTCAAAAACAAACCTTCCGTTTATCTTTCTGCCATTTAAGACTGCTTTTCTTCCACACTTACATATAGTCTTTAACTCTTCTATGCTATGTGCTAATAATAATAATCTAGTACTTCCCTCAAAACCTTGCATTTTAAAATCAGTTCTAAGACCATAACATATAACTGGTATATCCATTCCAACAGCAACTTCAAATAACTGATCTATTTGCTCACATTTTAGAAATTGAACTTCATCTACTAATATACAATCTATTTTATATTTACTATTTTCCCATAATCTTATTTCATCATATATATTTTTGTTTTCATCAATTATTAAATCAACCTTGCGCTCAACACCTAATCTAGATACTAGCTTATCTCCACCCTTCTTATCAATTGATGGTTTAATTAATACTACTTTCATACCACGTTCTTCATAGTTATGTGCAACTTGCATAAGGTTAGTAGATTTACCCGAATTCATAGCCCCATATCTAAAATATAATTTACTCATATCGTCTCTCCTTACTACTTTTCTTTTCTTCGATTATAACATTTTAATATATAGTTAAAAAGATGTTTTTATTTTCTTGTTATATTGACTGTATTTGTCGACTGTGTTATAATTCATTACGTCATTGATAATTCAATGAATGTATTTTGAAAGAGGTGAATTAAATGAAACAAGGCATACATCCAGAATACCATCACGATGCTGTGGTTAAGTGCGCATGTGGAAACACTTTCACAACTGGTTCAGTTAAAGAAGAGTTAAAAGTTGATATATGTGCTAAATGCCACCCATTCTTCACTGGTAAGCAAAAAATCGTTGATATCGGCGGTAGAGTTGACAAGTTCAATAAGAAGTTCGGTCTTAACAAATAAGATTAATTTAGAATTTATGAGAAGGAATTATATTTCTTCTCATTTTTTCTTTTATGTATAAAAAAGGACTTAACATAAAATATTCAAGTTTTTTAATATTTTATGTTAAAGTCCATTTTCTATTTTATCTATTTTTTACCCCATCATTTTTAGGAAATACTTGAATAAACTCTTTATTATTCTTCGTTTTTGATAATATATTTATTAAATTTTCTGTTATATTTTCAATATTTCCATCTCTATACATGGTTTTTCTAATAGCAAATGCTACTTCCTTCTCCTCTTCAGACAATAATAAATCTTCTTTTCTAGTTCCAGACTTATAAATATCAATTGCAGGGAAAATTCTTCTTTCTTGAAGCTTTCTATCTAAATGTACCTCCATGTTTCCAGTACCCTTGAACTCTTCAAATATCATATCATCCATTCTTGATCCTGTTTCAACTAATGCTGTTGCAAGAATTGTTAAACTTCCGCCTTCTTCTATATTTCTTGCTGCCCCAAAGAACTTCTTTGGCATTATTAATGCCCCTGGATCTAATCCTCCAGATAATGTTCTTCCTGTTGGAGTTATCGTTAAGTTATATGCTCTAGATAATCTAGTTATACTATCTAATAAAATAACAACATCTTTTCCTTGTTCTACCATTCTTTTAGCTCTTTCTAATACCATTTGAGCTACTTTTGCATGATTTTGAGGCTCTTCATCAAATGTAGAATATATTACATCTCCATTTATTGATCTTTTCATATCAGTAACTTCTTCTGGTCTTTCATCGATTAATAAAACTATTAATTTAATATCTGGATGATTTTTACTTATATTTTGCGCTACCTTTTTTAATAATGTAGTCTTTCCTGCCTTAGGAGGTGCAACAATAATTCCTCTTTGACCCTTTCCTATAGGACAAATAATATCCATTAATCTAGATGATAAATCTTTTTCATTATCACTCTCTAAATGTAATCTTTCATTTGGATATATTGGAGTTAATGTTTCAAAGCTTTTTCTTCCAATTGCCTTTTCTGGAGCATCTCCATTTATTTTTTCTACAAACAATAAAGCTTTAAATTTTTCTCCTTCTTTAGCTTCTCTTACTTTTCCTTGAACCTCATCTCCAGTTCTTAAATTAAATCTTCTTATTTGAGATGGAGATACATATATATCATTTTCACCAGTTAGATAATTATTGCACCTTAAAAAACCAAAGTTATTATTCTCTTGAACTTCTAATACTCCCTTAGAAGATCCAGACTCATTTATCATAACCTTTAATCTTTCTTTTTTTTCCTCTTTTTCTTCATCTGTCATAGAAATATTATTTCTATTTTGATAATTATTTAATGCTGTATTGCTTTCTTGCTCTCTTATTTTTGGAGCTATTTTTTCAGTCAAAATTACTCCATTCTTTTCTATAGTATTTGGAGTTACCTTCATTAACTCATCAATTATTTCACTTTTCTTTAATTTACTTATGTTTTTTATTCCAAGATCTTTAGCTTTATTTTTTAAATCAACTAAAGTCATCTCAGCATATGTCTCTCTTGTCAAACTGACACCTCCAGTATTTTTGCATAATTTGGGATAATAATAGATTAAACCTAAGGTTTGATATATTGAAATGAAATACATTTATATATTAATAATTAGATACTTGATTTTATATATAATTATGAACTAACAGACCTTAAAATTCAATAGAAACTTATACGATACCATTATTAACTTTTAGCTAATATGATTATATACTTTTTAAATTTTGTTTTATTTTGTCTTCTAATTCAAAATATTCATCTCTAAAACTCTTATTTATAAGAATTTTCTCTTCGGCCTTTTTTATTTTATAATTTAACATTCTACTATTTAATATACCTAAATTTTCTTGAATTATATTACTATTTAGGCATCTAAATTTTTTCATAAGAAGAAGCATTATATATAAGTTTTCCTTTTCATTTAGTATACTTTTAAATTCATCATAATTTTTATTATAATATTTACACAAAATTAGAACTATAATTTCATACCTATTTATATTACTCACTTCCTTTTTTAAGTTACCTTTCTTTAATTATTTCCGAAATGAGCTTTATTATTCAAAAAGGCTTTTATGAATAATAAAGTTCATAAAAGCCTTAATAATTAATTTACTTTAATTTTTATATTTAATTCTGTAACTATACCTTCTTGTCCCTCAAGCCCTAAAATATATTTACAATAAATGTCTCCACCATTTTCATTAATATCTACATTTAACTTTTCTGTTTCAACATTTAAATTTAACATTCCATATGGAGTATTATAAAGAGAAACAGCTAAAGCACCTTCTTTAAACTCCATATTTGTTGTAGTTGATCCTACTCTATCTAAAACCATTAAATCGTTTTTTATATCTAAAGTAGTTGTTGTTCCTTCCATTCCTGATATTTCAGATTCTTCATATACTGCTTTAAATCCATCTTCATTAATAATAAATAATCCTGGAGTAACTACTTCAATTGCTTCATTAGGATCTAAATTAGATGAACTTTTTACAGATATAATAGCTTTCTTCTCCATTTTATCCCCCTATTTTATAGAAATCATATATTGTTCTAACTCATCATCACTTATAGGTTCTACTACTATAGTGTTTTCTAATTTTTGACCATATACCCCGTACTTTACTTTTACTTCTTTCTCTTCTCTTCCCTTACTATATCTAGCAGCAATTCTAGCTGCTAAATGAATATCTTTTTCAGTTCCACTACTTTCTAATAATACAAGTGCCCCTGAAAAATCCGTTGTATGTAAAGAATAGTATTCCTTATTTATAAACTTCTTAATAGCTTCAGACTCTTCTTTAGTTCTTGCAACAATTATTTTATTATTATCACTAGTTCTAAAATGTCTTCCATATCTTAAAAGGCTTAATTCATCTTCTTCAACTTCCTGTTTAAAAGTTAAAAGATCTCTTAATCTTAACGCATAATTAGGCTCTGTTAACTTACATCCACCTGCTGGTGATGGATATTCAGTTATTCCCCACTTAGCAGCTAACTCCATTTGTGGCTTTCTACTTCTACCAGTAATATTTAATAATTTTTCTCTATCAACTAATCCATTTAGCTCCATTTCCGTAGGATCCATATTTTTTGCACATAAAGGTCTTAAAATCTTATTAGCAAATCCTGATTCCTTCTTTACAATATTTAAAGCTTGTCTGTTTTGAGACATAGGTCTTTGATTTAATACTTCACCTGTAATAATAAAATCTGCATTATGCTCTTCTAATAATTTTCCTGCATAATTCATCATCATAGCGTGACAATCTATACATGGATTCATATTCTTACCTCTACCATGCTTAGGATTCTTTACTAATTCTAAATGCTCTGGTGAAAAATCTACTACTAATAAAGGTATATCTATTTGCTTAGCCATTTTTATTGCACTTTCTTCACTAAAGAAGTAAGATCTAAAACATATTCCTAATACTTCTATACCTTGTTCTTTTATTAATTTTGCTGCTAAAATACTATCTAATCCACCTGATATCATAGCTAATGCCTTTGCCATATTTATCCTCCTCTTAATCAATAGCATCTTTTATAACTTCAATTAACTTTACTTTAAACTTAATTTTGTTATCAGAATTACTTGATTCATTATTATCTTTATTTTCATTTGTTTTAGTTTCATTTTTTGGTTCTATACATTCAATTTCTTCTTTTAGCGTATCAGAGTCAACTTCATTTTTACTTTCATCTACAAAACATAATGATGGAAACATTACACACCACCAATTTTGTCCCTTCCCATCTCCAATTATAACTCTGAATGCTTTATAGTTTCCTTGTGGAAAAATATAATCTCCATATACTTTATTCGGAAAATTTTCATTAGATAACATGGTATTTACTTCATAAGTATAATTATTTTCTTCTATAACCTCTTTTGAAATTTTATTAATACATTCTATATTTTCTGTTAATATATACTCTGCTTCTTCTATTGATTTTACAGAAGCTAATTTTTCACTTAGCACTTCAACAACCTTATCTCTAACTTTTAATTTTAAATTTTGGTCTTCTTCAGAATCACTATTTGCTATAACATGAAATCTTATTAGCTTGTCCTTAATATCATTATAATTTAGTTCCTCTAATTCTAAACTTCCCTTTTCTATATTAACTTGTTTAGTACTACACCCACTTAATAAAACCACCAAAAATATACATACTATAAAATAACTATACTTTCTCATAAACATAACCCCTTTCTATCTTTAGTATAGACACTATCCAGGGGTTTATTCACTTATCATGTTTTATTTTTAAATAGTTCTAGTTAAAAATACCTCTTTATAAATTTCCTTCATCTTTTCATAGCATTTTTGCGCTTTTAGCATATCGTCGAAGAAAGCAAATACACTTGGTCCACTTCCACTCATCATACTACCTACTGCTCCATATCTATTCATATCTTCTTTTATTTTTATTAGAACGTTATGTTTTCTTAAAGTAACATTTTCTAATAAATTCTTCATATTATTTGCTACATAATATAAGTCATCTCTTTGCATTGCTTCTATTAATTCTTCAGTTTTAGGATGAATCCTAACCTTTTCTAAATTAAAAGCTTTATATACTTCTTTTGTTGATACTCCAAATCCTGGCTTTACTAAAACAACTATCTTATCCTTAAATGGTTTTAAACTTGTTAATTCTTCGCCAATACCTTCGCAAAGAGCTGTTCCTCCTTTTATACAATAAGGAATATCTGCGCCTAATTGTAATCCAATTTCCATTAACTCTTCATCTGATGCATTTATATCAAAAATCTTATTCATTATCTTTAAAACAGCTGCACCATCAGTACTTCCCCCCGCTAATCCAGCAGATACAGGAATATTTTTTATAATATCAATATGTACTCCTTCATTAATATCATATCTTTCTTTAAATAGCATTGCTGCTTTATAAGCTAAATTTCTTGAATCTGTAGGCACATAACTTTTATTACAAGTTAAAGTAATTCCCTCTGCTTGTTTAACTACAGATACCTCATCATATAAATCTATATTTTGCATTATCATTCTTAATAAATGATAACCATCACTTTCTCTTTTACCTACTATATCTAAAGAAATATTAATCTTTGCATAAGCCTTTATTTTCATATATCCAAATCCTTTCAATAGAAAGTCCATATTTCTAAATTAAAGTTCAGAGTATTCTTACCCTGAACTTTATAACTAATATTATATATATTATTTACATTATAGTAAATATGTCATTACTGTATTCTTTAATTTGAATTAGCAATATTCCCTAGTTTTTCATCAGTTTCTTGATTAAATTTAATAAGACTTTCTAATGGATCAATCTTTTCAAAAAATACAATTATACTATCTCCTACTGTAGATTCATTTAAAGCTATCTTAAATGCTTCTAATTCATCTAGAATTACTTTCACGTTAATATTTTTATCTATAGATAATATACCTTCTTTTATTAACTCTGAAACCTCCCCGCTTTCTCTTCCTCTTTTCTCTTTATCTTCCTTTATTATTATTCTATCTAAATACTTAGCACTTATTCTACCAATCTCTTTTGCTACATAATCACTTCTATCACCAGGTACTCCAATTACTCCAATAACATTGCCTTCTGTAATTTCTTTTAGTGTTGGTAGTACCCTCTTATATCCTTCTATGTTATGACCATAATCTAATATTATATTTCTTCCATAATAATCATAAATATTATATCTTCCTTGATTATCTTTTATATTGAATTTTTCTAATCCAATTTTAATCATACTATAATCTATATCTAATCCTACTAATGCTGCACAAGCTGCCATTGCATTTTCAATATTAAATTCTAATACCCCATTTAATGTTATTGGTATATCTCTAATATCTATTACCTTATGTTCTATGCCCCTATTATAGACATTTATACAATTATTTTTTATATATACTGCAATACCATTATTTTTTATATTTTCTCTTATTAGCTCATTATTATAATCTACTGAGTAATAAATTATATTTGATTTTATTCTATCTAATATTTTTTTACTCCATATATCATCGGCATTAATTACTACAACCCCATCAACTTTGACAGCTTCAGCTACTAATGATTTTACGCTACAAAGATCCTCCATTGAATTTACATTGTCTACTCCTAAATGATCATCAGTAATATTAGTTATTACGGCTACATCTGCTAAATCATAAGCCAATCCCTTTTTTATAATTCCTCCTCTGGCAGTTTCTAATACAGCAACATCTACATCTCTATTATATAAAACACATTTAGCACTTTCAGCGCCAGTATCATCTCCCTTATCGATACAATTACCTCCTATAAATATTCCTTCTGTACTAGTCATTCCCACACAATATCCCATTCTAGATAGTGTATTACTTATTATTCTAGTAGTTGTCGTTTTTCCATTTGTTCCAGTAATAGATATAACAGGTATATTTTTAGGATTACCTCCATACATATTATTAATTATTTCTTTTCCTATATCTCTTTTTACTCCATTTGTAAGGCATGTATGCATTCTTAATCCTGGTGCTGCATTAACTTCAAGTATAGCTCCTTCACTCATCAAGGATTTACTTATGTCATTTGTACAAATGTCTATTCCACATATATCTAATCCTATAGTTTTTGCTGCCCTTATACATATTTCCTTATTTTCATCTGAAATTTGATCAGTATAGTCTACAGCTACTCCTCCAGTAGATAAATTAGAATTTTTTCTTATATATACTTTCTCTCCATCACTTAATACTGAGCTTAAATTATAGTTGTTTTCACTTAGATTTCTCATTACCTCTTCATCAACTTTTATCTTAGTTAATGGCTTTTCATGATCTACACCTCTAAGATCGTCACTATTTATTTCATCTATAAGTTCTTTTATAGTCTTTTGACCATCGCCAACTACTACTGGGGGTATTCTTTTTGATACTGCAACAACCTTATTTCCTACTACACAAACTCTATAATCATCACCTTGATAATACTTTTCAACTATTATCTCCTTAAATTCTTCTAATAGCTTTTGATAACACTTTAATAACTCTTTTTCAGTTTTTATATTTAATATTACCCCGTTACCCTTACTGCCAAATTCAGGCTTTAATACAACTGGATATCCTATTCTCTCTGCAGTTCTTAATAAGTCTATTACATTATATACTCTTTCCCCCTTTGAAACAGGTAGATTTTGTATACTTAGCAATTTTTTTGTTAATAGCTTATCACATGAAATATCTGCCGCTACACAACTTGTATTGCTGCTAATTGAAGACTCTATTATTTTTCCTTGCTTTCCATATCCAATTTGATAAAAACCACTATTATCAAATTCAATTATTGGTAATCCTACTTCTTTAGCAGCATTACATACTTCTAAAGCACTAGGTCCTATAAGCTCTTCTCTCATTATAGATTTTATTATTATTAGCCTTTCATCAAGATTAATTTTCTTTTTTTCTATAAGTGAATTAATAATATCTATAGCTAATTTTGCAACTTCAATTCCTGTTTTTTTATATTGATATTGATATACAATTTTATATATCTCTCCACTTATCTCTCTCGCCTTACCATAACCTAAATCTATACCTAACATATTTTGCATTGCTATAATCATATGCTCACATATATGTGCTAAGTAAGTTCCTTCTTTTAATCTTTTTACAAATCCACCATCTTCATCTATTCCACACCTATGTGTATAAAGTATAGGAAGTAACTCTACTAAACTATCATTAAAATTATCAATATCTTTACTAGGTATTTCTGCATATCCCTCTAAATCAACTTCAAGTTTTATACATTTTTTATGAGAATGAATATTTCTCCCCTCATATACTATACTATTTATGATTTTCATAGAAATTCTTTTCCTCCTCAAATGGTACCTTATCTAGTAAATTAAATTTATTACCTTCTTTTAGTACATGAAGTTTAACATTAAAAATGCTAAGAACCTCTTCACTATATTGTTCTGATACATTGCTATAATCAATTGAACTTCCATCAATAAAATATACTGCACCTGAACCAATTACCTCTGCTTTTCCTTTATCACTTACTACTATAGCTGTATCCTCATCTATTCCTATTCCTAGGACCTCTGGATTCTCAGCTATAGCAGTCAATAATCTCCCTATCCTACCTCTTTGTGCAAAATGCTGATCTATTATTATATTTTTTACTAGACCTAGTCCTGGAGACATTTTCAAGGTACATTTATGAGGAGACTCATCATCTTCACCTTGAACTATCATAGTATCACTCATAACTGATGCCCCTGCTGATGTTCCAGCAATTAATCCACCTCTATTGCATAATTCCTTTATTGCATCATATACTAGAGTTCCCCCT
>JAFNXG010000187.1 GCA_017383505.1 Clostridium sp. | reverse complement strand
TACCAAGTTTAATATTTATTTTAGGGTCATTAATTTCATTTTCTACAGGAACTGCATATGGAACAATGAGTATATTAATGCCATTAGCAATTCCATTAGCACATTCAATAAATCCAGATATGTCATTTGTAGTAGTTTGTATAAGTGCTGTGTTAACAGGAGCTATTTTTGGAGATCACTGTTCACCAATATCTGACACAACTATACTTTCTTCAATGGGAGCTGGTTGTAATCATATTGATCATGTTAAGACACAAATGTGGTATTCGTTATTTGTTGCAGCAGTAACTATATTATTTGGATATATGCCAGCAGGCTTTGGAATACCAATATATATAGTATTACCAATTTCATTAATTGCATTATATGTAGGGGTTCAAATATTCGGTAAGAAGGTTGAAGATGCTTAAGCAATGAGAAAATAAAAAGAGTTATGTTAAAAGGTTGTGTAAAAGCACAACCTTTTTTAGTTAATAGCTAGTAATTAAGAAGTTATGATAGAAGTCTCTTCTTTACTTTCTTAATACGAAAACACGAATAACTATTTGTGAGGTGGTGGTGTTATTAATTTGTTAACTAATATAGAAATGACTATACCTAATAAAGTTTCTATTATTCTATTAGTAGCATAATATAAGGGATCACTATAAGCATGAGCAGTAGTAACTCCTAAAAATGCTATACATGTTATATTTATGGCACCTGGTCTTTTTAATAAATTACAAAGATAAATCATAAAAATTATCCCTAAAGAAATAATTATGTAAATCACTATTTTAGATATGTACTGATTTGATATATGATATTCCAAAGTTCTAAATAAAGAAAGAAATACTAATCCAAATGAAGCACCTAATATGGTTCCAGCACCACGATTTATACCCATATGAATAGAATTATATACTGTATCTTGAAGACATATTACTGCGGTAAGACAAGCAAAGAATGGCTCTGCAGGCCATAACAATAAGCAAAAGAAAACTGCTATACCTGACTTTATTGTTCTGAGTCCAAGTTTAGGAAATTTAAAGTTATTCATAATTAACCCTCCAATCTATAAAATATTATAACTAATAAATGGTTATTTTTCACTGTTTTGTGTAAAATTTAATTGTAAATTATATTGAATTTATAGAAAAAATGATAAAATTTTATAAATTGTATTAAATATTAAAATTATGAAATAATAATTAATATGAATAGATGTAATATAAGTTTAAAATAGAGGTTAACTTGTTGACAGTTTTTACATTTTAGAATATTATAAAAATAATAAATGCATAGAAGAGAAGAGTAATTTAGGAATATATCTAAAGAGAGCTAGGTAAGGTGAAAGCTAGCGTTATTGAACTTTATGAAGATGGTCTTGGAGCTGATTACCTGAGCTTTTAGTTAGGGTAGTACGGTAGCAACCGTTATATTGCAGGGTGATGATAGTCACTTAGTGAGATATTTATTGTGAGATAAATATGAAAATAGAGTGGTAACGCGTATATAACGCCTCTATATGGGTATTTAAGCCTATATAGAGTTTTTTTTTAGTTAAAAGTTAGAAGTGCTTTAGTAATTTTAATTTATCTATTTATATTTTAGCTTTTAGCAATAGATTTTTTGTAAAAACGAGGAGGAAGTAAAATGACAAAGAAACCATATTATATAACTACGCCAATTTATTATCCATCAACAAAACTACACATCGGAAATACTTACACAACAGTAGCAGCTGATGCTTTAGCAAGATTTAAAAGATTAAATGGATACGATGTAATGTTTTTAACAGGAACTGATGAACATGGTCAAAAAATTCAAAGAATAGCTGAGGAAAAGGGAATAACTCCAAAGGAACATGTTGATGAGATAGTTGCAGGAATAAAAGAATTGTGGAAAATGATGGACATAAACTATGATAAGTTTATAAGAACTACTGATGATTACCATAAAGCAACTGTTCAAAAGATATTCAAGCAATTATATGATCAAGGAGATATTTATAAATCTTCATATGAAGGATTATATTGTACTCCATGTGAATCTTTCTGGACAGAAACTCAATTAGTAAATGGAAACTGCCCTGATTGTGGAAGACCAGTTGAAAAATCAAAAGAAGAAGCTTATTTCTTCAGAATGAGCAAATATGCTGATAGATTAATGAAATACATTGATGAACATCCTGAATTTATTCAACCAGAATCAAGAAAAAATGAGATGGTTAATAACTTCTTAAAACCAGGATTACAAGATCTTTGTGTATCAAGAACAAGCTTTAATTGGGGAGTTCCTGTAACATTTGATGAAGGACACGTAGTTTATGTTTGGATAGATGCATTATCAAACTATATATCTGCTTTAGGATATGGAACTGAAAATGATGAATTATATAAGAAATATTGGCCAGCAGATGTACATTTAATAGGTAAGGATATATTAAGATTCCATACTATTTATTGGCCAATTATGTTAATGGCATTAGGACAAGAATTACCAAAGCAAGTATTTGGTCATGGATGGTTACTTGTTGATGGTGGAAAGATGTCAAAATCAAAAGGAAATGTTGTTGATCCAGTAGTTTTAGTAGATAAATTTGGAGTTGATGCAGTTAGATATTACTTATTAAGAGAAATCCCATTTGGAGCAGATGGATTATTTAATAATGAAATATTTATAAAGAAAATTAACTCAGATCTTTGTAACGACCTTGGTAACTTATTATCAAGAACAGTTGCAATGATTGAAAAATATTTTGGAGGAGTTATTCCAGCACCAACAGCTAAAGAAGATATTGATAATGAATTAATTAGTTTAGCTTTAGAGACTCCAATAAAGGTAACAAAAGCTATAGATAATTTAAGAATTCCAGAAGCATTAGAAAATGTGTTTGAGCTTATAGGAAGAGCTAACAAATATATAGATGAAACAACACCATGGATACTTGCTAAGGATGAAGAAAAGAAAGAGAGATTAGGAACAGTTTTATATAACTTAGCTGAAAGCTTAAGATTTGCATCTGTATTATTATCTGCATTCTTACCAAGTACTAGTGAAAAAATTAATGCTCAATTAAATATAACAACAATAACTTGGGATTCATTATCTGGATTTGATGGAACAACTCCAGGAACAGAAGTTAAAAAAGGTGAAGC
>JAFNXG010000186.1 GCA_017383505.1 Clostridium sp. | reverse complement strand
TCCGCCATGTGGTGTGTCGCTTGAGCTTACTGGTAACAGTAAGCCTAGATAGATGATTGCTTAATACAGAACTCCGCTTACGGATCATCTCGCAACATGAAAAACATTAGGTAATACCTAATGTTTTTCTTTTTTTGTATTAATATAAAACTTTATGATGTCATAATATTAAAAATAGAGAAAGACTTATTAAAATAACTCTTTCTCTATTTTTTAATTTTAATCTATATTTTTTATTTAAATATAAATGGGTCTTCCTCAACATCAGATTCAATAAATTCAATATCTATAAATTTATTTTTTATAGGCTTCATAACTTCAAAAAACACCATTTGTTCTGATGCAAAGTGTCCAACATCAAGTATATTTATTCCCATTTCTTTATAATCAGAAGCAAAGTGATATGTTGTATCTCCAGTTATTACAGTATCTACACCTAAAGATAAAGCCTTAGCTATAAAATCTTGGCCACTACCATTTATTATTGCTATCTTAGATACCTTATTATTTCCTTTAACAACTCTTAAATTATTTATATTTAATTTCTTCTTAATTAATGCTATAAAGTCATCTAATTCACTTTCTTCATGTAATAAGACTATTCTACCTAATCCAGCCGTATTTTCTCTTTTGTTTTTCTCTAACAACTTTGAATCTTCAAATCCTAATAAAGAAACTATAGTATGATTTAAACCATTTTCAACAGAATCTAAATTTGTATGACTTGAATATAAAGAAATATCATTTTTTATAAGTTCTATAATTTTTTTCCCTTGTAATGTATCAGTAGTTATACTACTAGGCTTTCTAAAAATTAAAGGATGATGAGTTATTATTAAATCTACATCCTTTTCCTTAGCCTCTTCTATAACTTTTAGGGTACAATCTAAAGCTAATAAAACCTTTTTAACAGATTTATTTCTATCTCCTACCATTAATCCAACATTATCAAAATCTTCTTTTAAATACGTTGGAGCTAACCTCTCCATTTCTTTAATTATATCATTTACTCTTTTCATTAAATCACCTTATACATAATTTAGCATAGAACTAATAATATTTATTTTTTCTTTTACTTCTTCTCTTCTTTTATTTGCACTTACTGTTGCTTCAGTAATGAATCCTAAAATTCTATTATATTCATCTAATTTAAATTGTAGATAACCCTTCATTAATGGATTTCTACTTCTTAGTAATACCGGACTTATTTCATAGTAAATGCTATCTAGTTGTGTTGTATTACCTTCAGCACTTCTTACTTTAAATAATTCATAATATATTCCTTCATCAAAACATAAATCTTCTTTTATAATCTCATAATTATTATTATATAAATATTCTCTTAATACCTCTGGATTTTGAGCTGGTACTAAAACTAAACAATCAACAGATTTAACCTTTTCTATATCAGCTTCTAATATATCTCTTATTAAATTTCCACCCATTCCAGCTATAACTACTTCATTAGCTTCATTTATATTAAGTGGTTCAAATCCTCCACCTAATCTAAATTCAAGTTCATCTCCAGCTCCCTCTAATATAGCGTTAAGCTTTGCCTTATCTAATGGATCTTTATTAATATCACAAGCAATTGCCTTATTACAAATCTCTCTTTCTAAAGCGATTAATGGAACATATCCATGATCCGTTCCTATGTCTGCAATAGTATCCACTTTGTCTAAGTTTTCGATTATAAATTCAATTCTTTTACTAACATCCATTTTAATTACCTCTAATATTATTATAATTATTTAATCTTTTGCTATTACTTTAATACTATTTATAAGTATTATTTTTACTAAGTTATGTTATTAAGTTATGTTATTTTCTTAAATTTATTTAATTAAATATATCCTATCTAATACAAAAATTAGCACCAAAGTTGGTGCTAATTCATTAATCTAAGTAATCTTTTAGTTTCTTACTTCTAGATGGATGTCTAAGCTTTCTTAATGCTTTAGCCTCGATTTGTCTAATTCTTTCTCTTGTTACGTTAAATTCTTTACCAACTTCTTCAAGAGTTCTAGCTCTTCCATCATCTAAACCAAATCTTAATCTTAATACTTTTTCTTCTCTTGGAGTTAAAGTGTCTAATACATTTATTAATTGTTCCTTTAACATAGTAAAGGCTGCTGCTTCTGCTGGTGCTGGTGCATCATCATCAGGAATAAAGTCACCTAAATGAGAATCTTCTTCTTCACCTATAGGAGTTTCAAGCGAAACTGGTTCTTGAGCTATTTTTTGAATTTCTCTAACCTTTTCTACTGGTAAATCCATTACCTTTGAAATTTCTTCTGGAAATGGGTCTCTACCTAATTCTTGTAATAATTGCCTTTGAACTCTTATTAATTTATTTATTGTTTCTACCATATGAACTGGTATTCTAATAGTTCTAGCTTGATCTGCTATAGCTCTAGTAATCGCTTGTCTTATCCACCATGTAGCATAAGTTGAAAATTTGAATCCTTTTCTAAAATCAAATTTTTCTACTGCTTTAATTAATCCTAAATTTCCTTCTTGAATTAAATCTAAGAATAGCATTCCTCTTCCAACATATCTTTTAGCGATACTTACAACTAATCTAAGGTTAGCTTCTGCTAGTTTCTTTTTAGCATATTGGCTTCCTTCTTCAATTTTTTTTGCAAGCTCCATTTCTTCTTCTGAAGATAATAGTGGAACCTTCCCTATTTCCTTTAAGTACATTCTTACAGGGTCATCAATTGCAATTCCTTCTGGTACTGATAAATCTATTTCTTCTTCAATTATATCAACATCATTAGTTGCACCTTGAACTTCTATTCCCATTGATTCTAGAACTTCATATATTTTTTCTATTTGTTCTGGACTTAAATCTATATTTTCTACTTCATCTAATATTTCTTGATATGTTAATACCCCGTTCTTCTTTCCTTTTTCAAGAAGATTTTTAACGATATTCATTCTACTATTTCTATCTTGACTATCCTTAGGCTTATTATTATTTACTTTTGTTTTTTCTTCCACTAGATGACTACCTCCTTTCGTTATTTGACCAACTATACCTTCTTACCTTCTTTTAACTTCCTCATAACACTCGCTAATTCAATAGCTAGCCTTATAGATTCTTCAATTTTACCTTGGTTTTCAAGCTCTTTTTGCTCTTTTCTTAGCTGATCTATTCTTTGCTTTAATTTATATGAATATATTTCATTAATAAAATCATTAATTTGTACTTTTATATCATTTGCAAAGAATATATTTTCTTCTTTAATCTTTACTAATTCTCCAATACTTTTTACATTATTTAATTTTGACTCTATAAATGAATCTATGTTATTTATATTTTCCCCTTTAGCAGATATAATAACAGTGAAAATTTCTTTATGTTCTAGCAAAATAAAGTCGTTTTCTGATATTCTTTCCTCTATATACTGCAGATACTCTTTATTTTCTATCATAATTTTTAATAATGCTCTTTCAGCTTTCAAAAATCCTGGTTCTACATATAATTTTGACCCATCTTCTTCCTTATTATTCCTAAAATTATTTTCTCTGCCATATTTTATCTTACTTTTTAACATGTCATATAAAGTTTGTTCTTTTATACCTGTATTTTCAGATGCTTTTTTTATATAAACATCTTTTTCCATAGGATTTAAATCAGAGATAATTTCCATAATTCTTTTTGCATATAAAATTAAAGATTGGCTATTTTTAAAATCAATTCCTTCTTCTGCCTTTTTAATTCTATAATCAATTAAAGGTTCAGCTACATTAACTAATTTTAGAAATGCGTCTCTTCCATTACTACGTACATATTCATCTGGATCTTTTCCCTGTGGAATATTTAATACTCTAACATCAAATCCTGCAGTTCTTAGTACTTCTAATCCTCTTAATGTAGCCATTTGTCCTGCAATATCTGCATCATATGAAATTACAACTTTATCAGCATATCTTTTTAATAGTCGTGCTTGGTTAATAGTAAGTGCAGTTCCTAGTGATGCTACAACATTAGTAATACCATATTGATGTAAAGATATTAAATCCATATATCCTTCCACAATAATAAAATACCTTTCGCTGATATTATGTTTTAACGCAAAGTTTAAACCATATAAATTCGTCCCTTTTTGAAATACTAAGGTTTCTGGTGAATTTAAATACTTAGGTTTTGAATCATCAAGTACACGTCCTCCAAATCCAATTACTCTTCCTTGATAATCAAATACTGGGAACATAACTCTATTTCTAAATCTATCGTATTTTCTTCCTTTTTCTTTATTCACAGAAATAAGTCCTGCTTCTTCTAATAAATTATCATTAATCCCTTTTCTTCTCAGATAAAATATTAAATTATTCCAACTATCATTAGCATAACCTAACCCAAATTTTTTGATAGTTGATTCTTTAATTCCTCTGTTTAAAAAGTATTCCTTTGCTTGCTGATTATTCATTAAATTTGAAAAGAAAAATTTCGCTGCTTCAACATTCACCCTATATAATAAATCCTTTTTTTGCGATAGTTTATTATTCTCTTTATTCCCGATTTCTAAGGGTATATTAGCTCTATTGGCTAAATATTTTACAGCTTCAATAAAAGGTAAGTTTTTTTCTTTCATCACAAAAGAAATAACATTTCCAGCTTCACCACATCCAAAACATTTATATATTTGTTTTTCTTGAGAAACTGAAAAAGAAGGGGTTTTTTCATTATGAAAAGGACATAATCCAGTAAAATTTCTACCTGATTTTTTTAGTCTAACCCTTTCTGAAATTACATCTACTATATCATTTTGTGATTTTATCTTTTCTAAAATTTCTTCAGAAATCTGCAAGGAGATCCCTCCTTACTTTAGTAATATTTATGCACCTTATATAATTCGACATATTATCAAAAATTCCTTCTATCTTTTTAAATTAAATTTATTTTTGCATGTCATTATTATTAGATTTCCATTTTAATTCTACCCTAATACTATTTATTCTATTTTTATTGTTAAAATCCTTTTTATTATACAAAGTTTATTATTCCCCTTTTTTTGTATTATACAACTTTTTTATTAATAAATTACAAACTTTGGCACATATATTTTATTAAATGTAGAAATACAGTAGTCATCTGTCATACCTGCAATATAATCTGCAACTCCTCTCTTAATACCTTCTTTATCTGATATTTCTTGATAAAGCTTTGGTAACTTATCTATATTTTTATAAAAATATTCTACTACATTAGATAAAATAAATTTTGCTTTTTCTCTCTCTTCCTTTAATACATCCCCTAAGTATATATTAGAAAACATATACTTTCTAATTTCTATCATAGCCTCTTTAACCTCATCACTCTGTTTTATATTATATATTCCTGTTGCTAAATTTTTTTGAGTTTGATTAACCATATCAGTTACTAATCTTTGAACCCTTTCAGAGTGATTATCTCCTAAAACTTTAATAGCTTCTTTAGGTAACTCTTCTTCATGTAAAAGACCTGCTCTTATAGAATCATCAATATCATGATTAATATATGCTATTTTATCACTATACTTAACTATTCTACCTTCTAATGTTTTAGCAATATTATATTTTTCTATTAATCCACTATGATTTAATATTCCATCTATAACTTCCTTTGTTAAATTTAACCCCTCTCCATTTCTTTCTAATTTCTGTACAACTCTTACACTTTGCTCATTATGATTAAATCCACTATCTAAAAATTCATTAAGAACCTCTTCTCCATTATGCGCAAATGCTACATGACCTAAATCATGACCTAACGCTATTGCTTCAATTAACATTTCATTTAACCCTATACCAGCACCTATAGTTCTTGCTATTTGCGAAACCTCAAGAGTATGTGTAAGTCTAGTTCTATAATGATCTCCGAAAGTTCTTATGTATACTTGCGTTTTATGTTTAAGCCTTCTAAATGATTTACAATGAATTATTCTATCTCTATCAACCATAAAACAAGTTCTAATATCATCCTCTTCCTCTCTTCTTAATCTCCCACTACTTTTATTGCTATGGACAGCCTCTGGAATCAATGTTAAATCTTCGTTTTTTTCTATTCTTTTTCGTATATTCACTATATTCACCTCAAAACAACTCATTTTATATCTTTCTCAAAAATCTCGCATTTTATATTATAAAATTAATTTATTGTATTTTATTTCATTTCTATCATATGTATATTTATATATTTTTCATAATATTATTATAATAAGAAATTTATATAAGGAGTTTTTAAATGGATATCAATAATAAAATACTTGATATATATAATATAAAAACAAATATACTTCCTAAATTTTTTTTACAAGATGCTGATATTACTATGATAAAATTTAAAGATACAGAAAAACAAAGAGCTGTTTTTAAAGTTAAAGCCAATAATGCTACCTACTGCTTAAAAAAAGTCTATTATGATGAAAAAAATTTACTTTTCGT
>JAFNXG010000024.1 GCA_017383505.1 Clostridium sp. | reverse complement strand
CTTTTCTTTTTATTCTTTCATACTTTAATCCTTTAACTCTTAAAGATATCATGTAAAAAAAATATTTTATAAGTTTTATCACACTAATCTCCCCCTATTGCTATATAGATTCATTATAGCATTATTTTTTGTAACATAACAGTTATTTAATACTATTTATACTATACATTACTTATAGATGCTATATTTTTTTAAAATGTTTAATATTTTTTAACTTCTCTCAATTTTAACTTTACTTCCACCCATTCCTGCCTCTGCTGGTGTTATTAAAAGCTTAACTGGCACTCTATTTTTAATAGATTCAACGTGACTTATTATACCAATCTTTAATTTATCATTATGGATTCTTTCAAGAGAACTCATAACAACCTCTAAAAGATTATCATCTAACGTACCAAAGCCTTCATCTAAAAAGAATAATTCAAGTGGTGCTGTACCTTTAAGCTGAATTTCTGCTGATAATGCAAGTGCTAAAGAAAGAGAGGCTAAGAAGGTTTCCCCTCCTGAAAGTGTAGATGCATCTCTTCCTGCTCCACCATTCTTATAATCCCTAATTATAAATCTTCCATCTTCATCAACTTCTAATCCATAATTACCATTAGTAATTTCCCTTAATTTTTTACTAGCTTCTAGAGAAACATATTTCAATCTTGTAGTAGCAACAAACTCAACAAATTTCTTTCCCTTAAATAATTTATCTAAATCACTTAATAATGCAAGCTTATGATCTAGCTCTTCTTTTTGCTTTAATAAATCTTTTAGCTCAATAATTTTAGTTTCTATTATCTTAAGCTCTTCTTCAGTCTTTATTTTAATTTCATTTAGCTCTTTAACCTTAACTTCTTTTTCTTTTTTCTCTTCTTGTATTTTAATCCATTGTTCTGAAGTTAATTCTCTATCTCCAATCTTTTTAGAAATACCTTCTATTGCTCCTTTAACCTTAGATAAATCATGATTATATCTATCAATTTTAACTTTTAAAGCTTCTATTTGTGTTTTATCTAAAATATTTTCTTTAACTTCATCAATGCTTACAAAACTTTCTTCCTTTAAGGCTTTATCAAGTTTTTCTTTTTCATTATCTTTTCTTTTATAAAGTTCTTTGCTTTTTGATGTAGTAGCTATAAACTCTTTATTACATTCTTCATAGCTTTTATTAGCTTCTTCTTTTTTCTTTTCAATAATAGAGAAGTTTTCTTCTATTTCTTTTATAGTTTTTTGTATATTTATTAATAGCTCTTCAATATTATCTATATTATTAACTTTACTTTTTATCTTAATAATATTTTCTTCTCTAACCTTTTTCTTTTCTTCTAATACGCTATTAATCTTAACTAGCTCTTGATTTGTTTCTGTTAAATTTTTAGTAGCCTCTTCTTTTTCATTATTTAACTCTTCTATTCTGTTTCTATAGCTTTTTATTGTTTTTTCTACAGTTTCTCTTTCTTTTTCAATTTTATTTATCTCTTCACTTTTAACATTAAAATCATGAACTTTTGTTTTATCTTTAAGATAATTTAATTCTTCTTCAATAACTTTTAACTTCTCTTCTATTAATTTTTTATCTTTTTCAAATACTATTAATATATTCTCATCACTATTTAACTTAGTTTCTATTTTAGTAAAATTAACATTTAAATTATTAACTTCTTCTCTTAATAGCTTTATTTCTTTTTCAAGTTCTTCTTTCTTTAAATTATAATCATTAAGCTTTATTCTTAAATCATTAATTTTTAATTGTAAAGAAGTTACTAACTCTTCACTAAACCCTTCTCCTAGCTTAGCAATTGTAGTTTCACCCTCTTGATACTTTTCATTTGCTAAAGTAAGTTTAGTTTCAATATCCTTTATATTATTAACTATATTATTTAGCAATTCTTCATTAGTAGATATAGTATTTTCTAATTCATTAACATCTTTAATATCTACATGAATAATATTTTCTTTATGATGATCAGTAGAACCACAAACTGGACATATATCTCCATTTTTTAATTCTTCTCTTAATTTATGAGCTAAATTTTCTCTTTCTACTTCAAGTAAATCTGATTTTATTTTTTTAATATCACTATCTAAATTAGCAAACTCTTCTTTTTTAAGCTTTAATATTTCTTCTAATTCCTTTATTAATTTCTGATTACTACTAATATCTGCTTTTGCTTTATTATAAAGTTCTAATTTTCCCTTTAATTCAGAATAACTTTCTTGCATAATAAATAAATCATCTTGATTTCCTGGGCAATTTTTAATTAATTCTTCTAAATTACTTTCACTAGCCTTTAATAAAGTATTCTTTTCACTAAATATAATTTTTATTTGTTCTTTTTCTTCTAAAGTTTTCTTTATTACTAAATTAATATTTTCTATCTTAATATTATACTCATCTATCGTCTTTAAAATATTTTTATATTCATTTGTAATAACTACACCTTTTTGAACATCTTGTTTTAGTTCACTATCTATATTTAAAGTGTCTCTATGATTTTCTTTTTCTTTTAATAATTCATTACCCTTTTTTAATCTATTTTCACAATCAGTTAACTTCTCTTCATTTTCTTTTTTCTTTTTTAACAAAACTTCTATAATATTATTAGTCTCTTTTATCTCATTTTCTAAAATAATCAAAGCTTTTTTATCTTCAATTGCATCTTTTATTTTTTCTTCTTGAATCTTATATTCTGGAAGCTTATTATCTTTTATTTCCCTAATTTTATTCCATTCTTCTTCTAAATTATTCTTCTTTAAGTCTAACTCTTCGCATTTAATCTTTAATTGACTTAATTCTCTTTCTGTAGAACTAATATTTTTTAAGGTATCTTCATAAGATAAAACATATGGATTAACTTTATTAGCTCCTTCAGCTATTTTAATCTTTTCCTTAAAAGCATTTATCTCACTTGATTTTTCAATAAGACTAATTTCCTTTTCTTTATAATCTTTAATTTCAAGTTGCATATCCCATAGTTCTGCTTTTTCTTTAAAGTCTTTAGCTATTAATTCAAACTCTTCACTTGCTATATTTAAATTATTTATATTTAAATTTAATTCATCTTCTTTTTGCTTTCTTCTTTCTTCGCTTATATCTTCATATCCCATAAGCTGTCCTAATAAAACACTATTTTCAGTTTTTTCTTTATTTATTTCTCTAGCAAGCTTTCTTGATAAATTATCTCCATATTGTTCTAAATTAAAAAGCCTTTCTAGCATTTCTCTTCTTGGTTTTCCTTCAAGCTTTAAAAAATCAGAAAATTTTCCTTGTGGTAATACTACTGTCCTTGTAAAATCATCTAGTCCTAATCCAATAACTTCTTTACATTTATCAGTAACTGTTTTAACCTTATCTGCTAATACTTCCTCACCATTTGTTATATCAACTATCTTACATTTCCCTGATACTGGATTCCCTGACTTTTTATCTCTCTTAAACTCTCTACTAACAAGATATCTTTTTACTTCTGCACCTGATATCTGAAACTCAAAGCTAACATTTAACCTATCGCAGTTTGTATTTATATAATTAGAACTTTTTCTAGAAACATCACCATATAAAGCTAATGTTATACCATCTAAAATTGTAGATTTTCCACTTCCTGTTGGCCCAAATATACCAAATAATCCACGGTCAGATAACTTACAAAAATCTATAGTTTGCTCTTCTATAAAACTATTTAATCCTTTTATCTTAAGCTTAATTGGTCTCATTTTCATCCCCCTCTTCATTTACTAGTCTTAATAATAAATTTATAACCTCGTCATCAGCTTCTACATTTCTTTCCTTTTTATAAAAGTCCCTAAATATTTCTTCAAAAGATTTTTCTAAAATACTTTCTGAACTTTCATTATCATCTTCAGAATTCTTAATTTTAGGTGTTATTTCCAGAATATCTTTTTTTATTTCCTTCATCTTCTTTATTTCGTCTTCTCTTATATATCTATCGCACTTAATCTCTAAATAAACCCAGCAATCTCTATCTTTATTTTCTTCGCATCTTTCAATTGCTTCATCAATACTTTCACATTTCCATACCTCTATAGGTTTATATACCTTAAATTCAACTTCTTGAATATTACATTCCTCTTTAGGCTTTACATCAACTATAAAACATTTCTTAGTAATATTAATTTCTTTTTTATTATAATGAATTGGAGATCCTGAATATCTAGCTTTTTTGTTTGTACCTGGTACAACCTGTGGCTTATGTACATGTCCTAAAGCTATATATTGAGCTTCTTCTGGAAAACATGAGCCATTAACTATATAACTACCTCCAAGTTGAATACTTCTCTCAGAGCCACCTTCTTCACTTCCCATAGCAAATAAATGTGAAACTACTAAATTTATAGTGTCTTCTCTATAATTTTGCTTTAAGTTATCAAATAAAGATTTTATCCTTTCTCCATAAGTTTTTAATCTTTCCTCATCACTATCCATTTCTCCATAAAGAACTTCATTTAATCTTTTTTCACTTGGATATGGTACTGTTAATATTACTGATCTTTCATTATTAATTTCTATTTCAATAAATCCTTCTCCAGAATTAATAACATTATGCTGTCCATACTCACCACATTGTACTATAGTCTTAGGAGTACCAACCATTATTATTCCATGCTCCATAGCAAGTGGCCCTGCTGCAATTAATCTTTCTGGATTATCATGATTACCTGAAATAACTAATGTTAGTCTTTCACCATTTTTTGAAATCTTTTTTAATGTATCATAAAACATCTTTTCAGCTCTTGCTGGTGGATTGCTAGTGTCATAAACATCACCTGCAATTATAACTAAATCAACTTTATTTTCTTCAACTATATCTATAAAATCTTTTAAGAATAATTCTTGTTCATCCATTCTACTTTGGCCTTCTAAGTTTTTTCCTAAATGCCAATCTCCAGTATGTAATATTCTCAAAATATTACCTCCTTTTTATTTACCTATCTATAAACTTTTCCTATTACCTAATTATACAATTAAGTAATATATCTAATCAAACCGAACTTACTCAGCCAGTGAGTTACAAATCATAAACTAAACTTATAACATTTTATAAAACAATTTAAATATAATATAATATACGTTATAATAAGTTATATAATACCATATTTAAAATATAATTTATCATGAGTTGATTTTATGTTCGGTGAAATATTAATAGTTTCTTTATTAGTTCTTATTGGTATAATGTTATCTTTAGGTAAATGGTCATTTTTGATAGCAGGATCTAATACAATGAGTAAAGAATTTTACGTCTACTGTTCTTTTGTATGGACTCTTATTTAATCCTCAATTTTCTTAATCCACTTTTCACACTCTACCCTAATATCAGAAGCTCCTAATATTGCAGATACAACAGCATACCCATCAATATCACATTCCTTTAATTTATCAATATTATTTAACGATAATCCCCCTATTGTCACTATTGGTAAATCGACTACTTTTTTTATTTCTTTTAACTCTTCTATACTTACAGCTTTTGCATCTAATTTTGTTGTTGTGGTAAACATGGCTCCAACACCAAGATAATCAGCACCATTTTCTTTAGCCTTTATAGCCTCTTCTACTGTTCTTGCTGATACTCCCACTATCTTATCTTCTCCTATAAGCTCTCTAACTTTATTTGCTGGTATATCACTTTGTCCAACATGAACACCATCAGCATTACAAAGCATTGCAATATCTACTCTATCATTGATAATAAACTTCACATTATATTTCTTAGTTAATTCTCTAAGCTTAATTGCCCTTTCTAAAAACTCTTTTCCACTAGCATCCTTTTCTCTTAATTGAAGTATTGTCACTCCACCTTTTAATGCTTCCTCAATGCAATTATAAAAATCTCTCCCCTCTAAAATATCTGAATCTGTTACTAAATAAAGCTTTAACTCTTTCATTAATACTCTATCCTTCCATACTCTTTTAATTTATTACTACTCATTTCGTAAACATTATTCATAAGTTCTTCTTTAAAACTTCCTATTGCTATATTATTTTTATCTGCTAACTCTCCACTTACCCCCATTGTAAGTACTCCCATAGCAACTGCTTCTATCTTTTTGAAATTCTCTCTTTCTCTATCTTGTAATCCATTATATGCTCCTAAATAACTTCCTATTAAACTTCCAGTCATGCATCCTGTACCTGTTACACTTTTTAATTTTGAAGTTCCATTAAATATCTTTATAACATCCTCACCATCGCTAATAAAATCAACTTTTCCAGTAGCTACTACTATACAATTAAGCTTTTTAGCTACCTTTTTAATAACTTCTGATATATCTTCTCCATCATCAAAGGAATCAACACCTTTTCCTCTTACATCTAAACCACCTATAAACTTTATTTCTGATATATTTCCCTTAACGACGTCAAATTTAATTTCATTTAAAAGTTTATTTGTAAAATCTGTTCTAGTTTTTGTTGCAAATACACCTACTGGATCTAAAATAACTGGCTTATTAAACTTATTTGCAGCCCTTCCTGCCTGTAAAAATAAATCTAATCTATCTGAATTCATAGTTCCTATATTAATAACTACAGAGCCTACAATACTTATAATTTCTTCAACTTCTTCATTTGAATAGCTCATTAATGGACTTGCTCCTAAGGCAAGAGTAATATTAGCACAATCATTTATAGTAACCTCATTTGTATAATGAAGCACTAATGGATTTATTTCTTTTACTTTATTAATTAATTTAAACATCTTAACTCTTCCTTTCTTATTTTAAACTTTGAAACTTATAAAAATGATTTACTGGGCCTACACCTTTTCCAATATCAAAACTTTCTCTTATTGCTTCAGTTATATATTCCTTACTTAACTTTACTGCTTCAACTATTTCATATCCTAAAGCTAAGTGAGAAGTTATTGCTGATGATAAAGTACATCCTGTTCCATGGGTATTTTTTCTATCTAATCTTTCTTGCTTATAAATTTCAAAAGTATCCTTACCTATTAATACATCAACTGCATCCCCTTGAATATGTCCACCTTTCATCAATACGTATTTAGGACCTAATTCTAATATTTTTTGTCCAACTTCTCTCATATCATCAACAGTATTTATTTTAATTCCTACTATTTCCTCAGCCTCAAGGGTATTTGGAGTTATTATATATGCCATAGGTATAAGTTCTTCAATTAAAGTTTTCTTTGCTTCTGGTTTTAGTAATGAATATCCACTTTTAGATATCATAACTGGAT
>JAFNXG010000185.1 GCA_017383505.1 Clostridium sp. | reverse complement strand
GTATATCCAAGTAATGATATTACTTTATCATTTCCATAATCATATATACTCTCACCTATATACTCTTTAACAGCAATCTTTATATTCATCTCTTCCATAAGCTCACGAATAAGACTTTCCTCTGGTGTTTCACCTTCTTCAATCTTTCCACCTGGAAACTCAAAGTATCCTGCAAGTGGTTTACCTTGTTTTTTTCTTGCTATAAGTATTTTATCCTCTTTTTGAAGTATTGCTGCTACTACTTTTATTATTTTCATCTGTTCTAACACTCCAAATTTTTTATATATTCTAGCTTTTATAATCAAATTGCTCTAATGTAATAAATACATTTCTTATTGACTCAATTACTTGTACTTTTTCCGATAAACTCTCAAATTATAAAAACTATAATAATTATATCATATCAGCTAATTTCATATTATTAATTTTAGCCTTTTTATTTTTTTCTTATTCTAAATATAAAAAAACTAAATCTAAGCTTTATCATAACTAATAATTCCTCTTATTGATTTATGATTTCTTAACATGGAACCAATTATAGTTGCTAATATTGCTTTAATTATACCTACTAAAATAAATGGTAATACGCTTACTAAAAAAGCATTATACAGACTTGAGCTTGTTACTAATGAAAATTGAATAGCTCCCACTAGGTAGTTAGGAATTGAACCTAATATCATTGCTAAAAAAATTAAAATTTTGTTGTCTGTTCTTTCACAAATTAACCCTATAATAAAACTCATAATTGGAAAAGATAAAATAAAACCTCCTGTTGGTCCTACTATTGCACCAATTCCTGCTGAAAATCCCGAAAATACCGGTAATCCAATTGCACCCATTAATACATAAACTAATATTGATATAAATCCTTTTTTACTTCCTAAAAGAATTCCTGCTAAAGAAACAGCAAATGTTTGTAATGTTAATGGTACTCCCCCTGGTAAAGGTATTGAAATTTGTGCAAGTATTGCTGTTATTGTTGCAAATATACCACAATATACAATATCTAAAGTTTTTCTTTTCATAACAATGCTCCCTAACTTTAAATTGTTAACTATTTCAATTTTTTTGTTAACAAATATTTTATAATACAAACTTTTTTGAATCAAACTTTTTTGTTTTATAATAAAACTATAATACTCTATTTCTACTTCCAATAAATATCAGCACTTCTCCATAAATTAAATTATATACTTATCAATTAAATACTGATGTCCAACTTTCCTTCCAAGTAACGTTAATGCCTTATTAGGACATATATTTATACATCTATAACACATAGTACATTTATCTCCACTACATAGTTCATTCTTCATTTCTAAGTTTTTCATTGGGCAAACTTTTATACACTTACCACATTTAACACATAACTCTCTATCTATCTTAATATTGCTGGAGTACTTTTTAACTTTATGTCCAAAATATAACCTTTGAGCAAAACACCCTGCAAATTGAGCAGCAACACTTAATCCTTCTCTAACCTTCTGTCCACTTTTAATTTTACCTACTGCTTCCTCTACATGCTTCTCTGCTAAGCAAATAATATCTTTTATTCCATCATCGTCTTTTTTTAACAATTTTGAATCACAAATATTATCAGGCATTTTCACTTGTATACCGCCTATAATATTAGCATTAACTTTTCTCAATTTTCTTTGAGCTAATCCGCATCCATCACCTGAAAATAATCCCATTGTAGTTATAATAAATACTTTTTTATTTCTAAATAACTCAATATTCTTCTCTAAAAAATCATCCATTATTTTAGGCATTGAACTATAATAAATTGGATATGCTATTACAATATCATTAGCCTCTTGTAATTTCGTCTCTACATCAATATCTTCTATAGAAAATATCTTATAATCCTTCCCCATTTTCTTTAAAAATAAATCAAGAATATATCTACTATTACCTGTCCCTGAAAAATAAATACCAATCATAAATAACTTGCCCCCTTCAATTAATACCTCCATGATAGATTCATTTATTATATCTATCACAGAGGCATTTAAACACCTTTATCCTTAATATAGAAATTATACCATATAAAAGAATAATTGTTTGCTTCTCATTCATCTCATTACCATCAATATTATTAATTTAATACATTAAAGGCCCTGCACTAAATGCAAGACCTCTATTTTATTTATTCCCTATCATATTTTCCTATTTGTATACATATTATCAATGCTAGTTTTATTTTGTATTATATTAAAGCTATTGATTACTTTTCATGGTATAAACACCATTTGGATTATTTAATATACACTTTTCAATTGCATCTATCTCAGCAATTGCATCTTCCATTGTAGAATACATGCCCAGTGAAACCCTATTTGAAGAGAATATGCCATCAGGTGCAAATTTCCCCCATACGATTACTTTATTTCTTTTATCTCCAAAAATAGATGCAATTTCAACTTTAATTACATTCACCAATTCTCTTTTATTTTGAGTTCTAATCCACATAAAATACCCCTTTTTTATCATACATTAGTGTATTATAATATAATTCTTCAATACTATATGTTTTTATTATAAATTATAATAGATTATAATTCCATAAAATTCAAACTTCTATCTTAGATTGTTTATATCTATGTCCAATTATATCTCTTAATAATCTAGCTGAATTTAAAT
>JAFNXG010000184.1 GCA_017383505.1 Clostridium sp. | reverse complement strand
ATCTAATTTATCCATAAGTCTCCTAAAAAGCAGTATTGTTATATAAAATGTTATTATATTACAAGTATTAACCTTGTTTTAATAATATAATAACATTATAATGATAAATTTAAAATAAAATCTTTATAAGGAATTAAAAGGTAAATATTAATATTTTAGATGATAGTGAAAGTTTTAATATAAACAAGGTAAGTTGAATAAATATAATATTAGTTTTATTTTAGAAAAAGAATTAAGAATAAAAATAAAGAAGTTAAAATTGAAGGAAATAGATTTATGTTAAAGTTATAAATTAATTAAGTTAATTTTGCAATCTCAAAATGAGATGTAATTTTATAAATTTCCACCTTAAATTGAAGTATAAAGTAGTTAGTAGGTAATAGCTTATTAATTACTTTATACTTCTTATTTATTAATATTATAGTTAAGTTATGATATAATAATTTAACTAAATATGATAGCGAGGTATAAAAAGTGGATTTAAAAATGTTACTAGATAATGTACTAGCGTTAGGTTCTAATATTAGTATAAAAGAAGGAAGAAGCATATATAAAAGTAGATTAGTATCAAACTTAAGTAGTAAGAAAATAGAAGATATTTATCATATATATTCTAAGGTTTCAGAGCAAGATAATAGCAAACAGTATAGCTGTCATATAAAATATAACTTAAAAAATAAAAAGGTATTAGGTGCAACATGCACATGTAACACATATGAAGAGTTTTCGAAGCATAAAAGAAATTATATATGTAAGCATATAATTGCAAGTACATTTTATTTTTACATATTAGCTAAAAGTAAGCTAAAAAAAGAAATGAAAAAAGATACTACTATAAAGAATACATTGACAGATAGAAAAACTTTTGAAAAGAAAATACTAAATTTAGATTTAGATATTAAAGCAAATGAAAATAGAACATTTGATATACAAATAAAGATAGGAGAAAATTTTACTTATTTAATTCCTAAACTAAGTGAATTTTTAAAATGTAAAGAGGTAAAAAGTCATTTAAGAGTAAATGGTGATTTTTTATATAATGCAGCATCTATGAAATTTAAAGATGAAGATGAAAAACTTTTAGAGTATATATCAGTACGTTTAAATGCTACAGAGGACTTTAAGGTTATTGATAGAAAAATTTTAAGAGTTGATGAAAAA
Organism: Clostridium sp.; assembly: GCA_017383505.1. Taxonomy (GTDB): domain Bacteria; phylum Bacillota; class Clostridia; order Clostridiales; family Clostridiaceae; genus Clostridium. The sequence goes on along the minus strand of JAFNXG010000184.1, from coordinate 38,694 downwards.
TATATAGAAGAGATATTAAGTTTAGTAAGCGCTGATAAAAAAATAAAGCTAAACTATAATTATATAAATTATGAAAGTTATATCTTGAATGAAGACTTACCATTATCTTTTACAGTAAAACTTGATATGGAAAAGGTTATATTAACTACAAAGAAGAAATTACCTATTCCTTTAAATAAGGATTTCACTGTATTTTTAAATGATAGAAAAGTTTATTTACCAAACAAAAGGCAGATAGCAGGATACAAATTATTATATGATAAATTAAAAAATATAGGAAAGATAGAGTACGGTAAAAATGAGAGTACAATAATTAATTTATTAAAATTATTAGGGAGTATAAGTAATGACATTATTATTGGAGAAGGTATTAAATATCTTTGTAGAAAATACTATAAAATAACTTCTTTATTTAAAAGTGAAAATAATAATATTAAGTGTAAGGTTAGTGTAGATTACTTTGGAAAGAAGATTAATATATTAGATAAAACTATAAATCATTTCTTAAGAGATTCTTATTTTGAAGAAGAACTTGCAATGAAGTTAGAAAGATATAGATTTATAAAAAAAGAAACAGAGTTTTTATTTATAGGTAATGATGAAGAAAGATATGATTTTCTTACTAATGGAATACAATTCTTCAAAAGCTTTTCTAATTTAGAGTTTTCTAAAAGTTTTAAAGATATAGGACTTATTGGAGCTAATGATATCCAGGCTATATTTGAAGGAGAAGATGACTCTTTTATATTTAAATATAGTATAGAAGGAGTAGATTATAGTGAGTATATAGATATACTTAAAAGTATGAGTGAAGATAGAGATTTTTATAAAACTAAAAAAGGCAGATTATTAGATTTAAGAGATTTAGGTATTAATAATTTATTTAATCTCATTGATAACATAATGAATAGTGAATATATAAATGAAGGTATGATAGAGGTTGATAAAAATAAGGCTATATTTATAGAAAATAGTATAAAAAATAATAATTTAAACTTTATAAGGGGATCAGAAGTTTTAAATATTATTTCTAAAAAACTTGAAAGCAGAGATATAAGAGAAGTTAAAACTATAGAAGGTTTAAATGGTATATTAAGAAACTATCAGCTTATAGGAGTAAATTATTTATTACATCTGAGTGAAATGAATTTTGGTGGAATATTAGCAGATGAAATGGGATTAGGAAAAACTATTCAAGTAATTTCATTTTTACTATGTCAAAAAGGTAAGAAGTCTTTAGTAGTTACTCCAACCTCTCTTATATATAATTGGAAAGAAGAGTTTGAAAAGTTTGCTCCAAGTTTAAAAATTGGGTTAGTTCATGGAAGTAAAAGTGTGAGAAATAAAGTTTTAGATAATAAGGAAGAGTATGATGTTATTTTAACTACTTATGGAACTATAAAAAATGATAAAGATTTTTATAAGGGTAAAATTTTTGATTACTGTATTATTGATGAGGCTCAAAATATTAAAAATCCAAAGGCTCAGAACACTAAGATTATTAAAGAGATAAATGCAAATGTGAAGTTTGCATTAACAGGAACTCCAATAGAAAATTCATTAGTAGAATTATGGTCAATTTTTGATTTTATTATGCCGGGATACTTGTTTGATGAAAAGAAATTTAAAAATAAATTTGTTAATAGAACTGAAAGAGAAATCGAAGAGTTAAAATTACTAATAAATCCTTTTATACTAAGAAGGCTAAAGAAAGATGTAATAACTGAATTACCTGAAAAGATTGAGAAAAAATATTATGTTCCAATGACTACAGAGCAAAAATCAGCATATAAAAATTATATGAAGGAAGTAAAACTTAAATTAAAAAATGGAGAAGATGACAGTATAACTATTTTCTCTTACTTAACAAGATTAAGACAAATATGTCAAGATCCTGCCTTAGTTAATAAGGATTATACAGGTGATAGTGGAAAATTAAATGTTGCTTTAGATATAATGGAGGAAATTATAGAAGATAAAAATAAAATATTAGTATTCTCTCAATTTACTTCAGTATTAAAAAAGCTTGAAGAGGAATTAAATATAAGAGAAATAAAATGTAAGTATTTAGATGGTTCTACTAATGCAAAAGAGAGAGTTAGATTAGTTTCAGAGTTTAATGAAAGTAAAGAGGAAGAGGTTTTCTTAATCTCTTTAAAAGCAGGTGGAACCGGACTTAACTTAACATCAGCAAAATATGTAATGCATATGGATCCATGGTGGAATCCAGCAGTAGAAGATCAAGCAACCGATAGAGCTCATAGAATAGGGCAAAAGAATATAGTTGAAGTAATTAAGCTTATTGCTAAAGATACAATTGAAGAAAAGATAATTAAATTACAAGAAGATAAGAGAGAAATAATAAATAGTGTTATAAGTGATGGTAGCTTAAATGTAAATAATATTTCTAAGTTAAGTAGTGAAGAAATATTAGATTTATTCAAATAATTTTTATTCTCCAAAGACTATTATAACAGAAAGTGGATTTATAAAATTATTAGTTGCATGTTTAATATAATAAATTTTCGAAGAGGCTTATAGCTTCTTCTTTTTTTATAACAATACATTTTCCAAGAGTAATAAAATGTAAAATAATGATGATTTACAAGATAAAAACAAATAAAATGAAAAAAAGTGCAAAAAAGTTAAATATTTACAAAGTAAAAATGAATTGTTATAATTTTAGTGTAATACTTATTTTTGTCAATTTCATAAGGTTAATGTACATAATTAGATTATTTAATCTAATAGAATAAATAAAGGGGTTTAACTTATGGGGAAAAAGGTAAAAATACTTATATTAATTGGAATAACAATTAGCTTATTATCTTGTGAAGTAGCAAAAAAGTTAATAGATAAGGATAAAGAAGATGATAGTGTTGTTTTAGCAACTAACTCAAAAGAAGAGGATAAAATAGAAGAAGATGATCAAGTTATAGAAGAAGTTGAAGAAGAAATTAAACCTATAGATTTACAATCTAATATAAATATAGATTATAGTTATGAGGTTATAGGAGATAAAAATATCTGTTCAGATATATTATTTACTAATAAATATACAAATTTAAAAGGTATAACTACTTTTAGAGGCAATAATTTTAGAGATTCAGCAACATATGGAACCAGTCAGATAACAGATAAAAAATTAGAAGTTAAGTGGAAAACCTCAACATCTTTTAGTTCTTGGGGTGGAGGAGCCGGTTGGACAGGCCAACCAGTAATTATAAAGTGGGATGAAGAATTAAAATCATCCATGAATATAAGTGAATCTTTTAAAGGTAAGGAAAATTTTACTGAAGTTATATATTCTTCTTTAGATGGAAACGTATATTTTCTAGATTTAGAAACAGGAGACAAAAGTAGAAATGAAATTAAAGTTGGAAATCCAATAAAGGGTAGCTTATCTATAGATTCTAGAGGAATTCCTATGATGTATGTTGGTGAAGGTATTAATGAAGGTGGAGTTACTGGATTTAATATTTATAGTTTAATTAATGGAAATAAATTATATGAGATTAATGGATATGATGAATTAGCATATAGAGGGTGGCCAGCCTTTGATTCTTCTCCATTAATATATCCAGAAGGAGATATAGTTATTGAAGCAGGAGAAAATGGTATTTTATATATAACTAAGTTAAATACGCAATATAATAAGGAAAATAGCACTATAGAAATAAATCCAGAAGTATTAAAATATAGATATTATACTGATGAGAGTCATGGAAGATTAGGAGTAGAAAATAGCGTAGCCGTATATAAAAATCTACTTTATTTTGCAGATAATAATGGAGATATTCAGTGTATTGATTTAAGAAAAATGGAACCAATGTGGATATTAAAAGGCTTAGACGATATTGATGCAACAATAACTATAGAGGATGAAAATGGAGTACCTTATTTATATGTGGGGGATGAAGTTGACCATCAGGGTACAGTAGGAATAGCTACTATTAGGAAAATAAATGGATTAACAGGTGAAGTAGTTTGGAAAAATGAGTTTAAATGTCAATCTGTTATAGGAGCAGATGCAACTAATGGTGGTGTTTTAGCTACAAATGTTATAGGTAAAAATAATATTGATGATTTAGTTATTTTTTCTCTTGCAAGATATGATGGTTTTAATAGTGGAGCTATTGTTGCAATGAATAAAAGTACTGGAGAAAAGGTATGGGAAACTAAAACAAATAATTATTTATGGTCATCTCCAGTAGATTTTTATGATAAAGAAGGAAATGGATATATAATTCAATGTGATACTGTAGGAAATATGTTTTTAATAAATGCTGAAGACGGTGAGATATTAAATACATTACAGTTAGATGCAAACATAGAAGCATCACCAGCAATATATGAAGATACAATAGTTGTAGCCACACGTGGTGGAAATATTTATGGAATAGATATAAAATAATAGAATTTAAAAGGATGTCCTAGTATATTACTCTATTTATAAGTAATAGAGTATATTGGGCATCCTTTAATATATATTATATATGTTATTATAAATCTTGAAGTCTTCCCTTATTTTTTAGATGAGCAATTAATTTGTCAGGTTCATTCATTATAAGTTCTTCTGGCATATCTATTTTCTCAAATAATTCGATTCCTTTATTAAATTTACCAATTTGAGTATTTATATGTGCGTCTGATGTTAAAATAACTTTAGTTCCATATTTTTTACAAAGAATAGCTACCTTCTCACAGTTTATATCACTTCCAGGTCTTGATGATCCAGATAATGAACTATTATTTATCTCAATCATAATGTCTTTTTCTTTTGCTTTTTTTATAATTTTATCATAATCAAGTTCATAATTAGGATTTCCAAGATGACCAAGTATTTCAACTTTATCATTTTTATCCATTACATTTAATATTGCCATAGTATTTTCTTCTTTTGTTTTTGGTCTAAAAACAGGTTCGTGGAATGAAGCAATCATATAGTCTAAACCTTTCATAGTATCTATAGGTAAATCTATAGCACCATCAATATCTAGTATGTTGCCTTCACATCCTTTAAGAATTATAACATCATTAATAACTCTTGGAAGGATCTTTAAATTGCCAAAGTACCAATAGTGAGGAGCTCCCGGCATAGAAGGAGCATGCTCAGATGTACCTAATATTTTAATCCCGTTTTTTTTGCAATAATCTATATTTTCCATAAGAGTTGTATATGCATGTCCACTAACTACTGTATGTGTATGTAAATCAGATAAGTATTTCATAAAAGCCTCCTTTATGTTTTTTATTAATGTAAAAATATTATTATATATTATCATATATTAGTATATTTACTTTTTTCAAAAAATCAAATAAAATATATAATTTTTAAAAATAAGAACAATAATATTATAGAGGGAAATATTGAAATAAAAAATAATTTAGCGCTTTAATTTGATAAAGTGAAATAGTTAAATAATAAATTAAATTCATAAATAATGAATAATAGATAAATAAATGAAGATATTTATAGTAAAAAATTAAATATAACTTTAAAAAATTATAAAAATGTAAAAAAGTTCTCGTGGAAAGTGTAATAAAATTTTGATATTATATATTATGTTAAAAATTTAGAATTAATATTCTTTAGAAAATAGAGAGTTAAATTATACTAAGGAGGAATTTTGATGAGCAAAAGTAATAAAGGTAAGTTAACTTTAATGGCATTAATACTTATGATTTTTACTTCAGTATTTGGATTTGCTAATATACCAAGAGCCTTTTTCCTGATGGGATATTCAGCTATTCCATGGTATATATTTGGAGCAGTATGCTTCTTCATACCATATGCATTTATGATGGCTGAATTTGGGTCAGCGTTTAAAGAGGAAAAAGGTGGAATTTATTCTTGGATGCAACATTCTGTAGGTAGAAAGTTTGCATTCGTAGGAACATTTATGTGGTTTGCATCATATATAGTTTGGATGGTTAGTGTATCATCTTCTATATGGGTACCACTTTCAAATTTAATATTTGGAGAAGATAAAACTTCAACTTGGTCATTATTTGGCTTAAGTTCTTCTCAAACTTTAGGAATATTAGGTATAGTTTTTGTTATAATAATTACATTCTTATCATCAAAGGGTATGAATAGTATTTCTAAAATTGCATCAATTGGAGGAATATTTGTAACTAGTGCAAATGTAATTCTAATAGTAGGTTCATTAATAGTATTCTGTGCTAATGGATTTAATGCAGCACAACCAATAGACTTTTCGCAGTTTACTAATTCACCAAACCCAGCTTATGGAACAGTTTTAGCAGTATTAGGATTCCTAGTTTTTGCTATATTTGCTTATGGAGGATTAGAAGCAGTTGGAGGTTTAGTTGATCAAACTAAAAATGCTAATACTACATTCCCAAAAGGAATTAAAATATCTGCAGTTGTTATAGGTGTTGGATATTCTTTAGCAATTTTAATGGTTGGATTATTTACTAATTGGCAACAAGTACTTTCTTCACCGAATGTAAGTATGGCAAACGTTGCGTATGTAGTTATTAAGAATTTAGGTATTCAGTTAGGAACAGTATTTGGCCTTTCACCACATGGAATAGAGTTAATGGGAATATGGTTTGCAAGATACATAGGTTTAGCAATGTTTTTAGCTTTACTTGGAGCGTTCTTTACATTAATATACTCACCATTAAAACAATTAATAGAGGGTACACCAAAGGAAATTTGGCCTGAAAAATGGACTAAAACAAATGAGAATGGTATGCCAGTTAATGCAATGTGGGTACAATGTGTAGCAGTTGTTGCTATTATTATAATTGCTGTATTAACAGGTGGTAAGTCATCTCATCTATTAGATTATTTAATACTAATGGGTAATGTTGCTATGACTATTCCAACAATGTTCTTAGCTATAGCATTTATATACTTTAAGAAAAATGATAGTATAGAAAAGCCTTTTATATTCTTTAAGAGTAAAAAGGTAGCAACTATTTGGGGAATAATAGTTACAGTAACAGTTGGATTTGCTAATATATTTACTATATTACAACCAGCTATTGAAAGTAAGGATTATATCTCAACAGGATTCCAATTAGCAGGTCCAATAATATTTGGATTAGTAGCATTTTTCTTAATCACAAGATATGAAAAGAAATATGGAAAAAAAGATATAGATAATAATAAAGTTGCATAATAAATAAAAAGGCAACAGTCTTATTTTAGACTGTTGCCTTAATTTTGTATAATTATAAACCTGTAACTTCTACATCTTCTAATAAATGTTTATATTTTAAAAATTCAGCGTAAAGATTATCAATACGTTTTTCTAAAACTTCTCTTTCTGAAATAGAGGCTATTTTTCTTAGCTCAGATGTAAGGTTTTGAATTTCTTCATCAAGTGACCACATTTCCTTCATAATTTCATAAGCATTATTTTTCATAAAATCACATCCCTCTTGTAAATAAAAATATAAAAATATTTTTTATATAAGAATTATATCATAATGTAAATATAAACACAAAAGTATATTTATAGAAAAAATATATTTATATTAACTAAGATGTCTTTTTAGAAGAATTGCTAGAATGACCTAATAAAAAACCAACACAACTACCTATTAAATCTCTAAGTTGAATAACACTAGGGTTTGTATTAGAGGGAATAAGATTAAAATTACTAGCTAAAATTAATGAGAGTATTGATATAATACAGACTATAAATGCTATTAAAATTTGTACAGTTTTAGTGCAAATATAATTTTTAGGAGTTTTTTTTATAGAATTTAAATTTTCTTTATTGATATTATTATCAAGAGGGAGTACTATATCGCCATCATCACTTTTTATTACATCCGTTTTTAAAAAGTTTTCACTTAGAAAATAACCAAAAATAGATGCTACTGAAGTTCTTACTATAACATTTACAGAAAGTGCATTTTCTGTTATAGGTTCTGGATTGAATAGATTATAAATACATTGTGTAAGTAAAATTGTCATTATAATAATTAGGGATTTATCGCTAATAGATATTTCATTCCAACATTTAATGATTGCTTTTCTTTTGTTAAATTTAATAATTTTCATAATATCACATCCTTTGTATGTTATATTTTATTAAGTTAATATATTTTATGTTACATAAAATTTCATAAAAAGTAGTTGTATTAGGATACAAAATAAAAATAGAGTGATATAATAACATGATAGATTGTAGTATAAACTAAGGAGGAAATTATGATTAGCAAAAAACAACTTAAAGAGGATATTATAACATACGATATTATTAAATATAAAGATGAAGATGGAAAGTTAATAGAGTATGTTGAAGTAACTTTAGTAGATAGAATTATAGATGTTTATATGGATACAAGAGAAGTTAATATAGGGATTTTAGCTAATAAAATTATCGAAGATAACTTATATGAGGAGTAGATAAATGACAAAATGTCTATTTTGTAAAAAAGCTTTAGAAAAAAATTTCTATGAAAATAAAATAGGAAAGTTTTGTGTAGAGAAGCACTGTGATGAATATTTAAAAACTTTAAGTAAAGAAGAATACATAGAACTTCAACATTCAATTTGTGTATGTAGTGATGATTAAAAAAGAACTCTTAAAGGAGTTCTTTTTTTATGTGATAAAATTCCATATTACTATAGAAGTTATATCATAAATATGATATATGTATAAAGAAAGATTTTTACTAATAGAATGGGAGAGAAATAATGCTAATAAGTAGAGAAAGAAATTTTTATAAGTTAATTTTAAGCATAGCATTACCAATTGCGATACAGAATCTTATAACTTTTTCTGTAAGTCTAATAGACACTATGATGCTAGGAGCACTAGGTGAAGTGCAATTATCAGCAGCATCAATTGGGAATAATTTATTTTTTATTTTAACAGTATTAATATTTGGACTAGCTGGAGGGTCAAATATATTAATATCTCAATATTGGGGAAAGGGTGATGTTAATACAATACATAAAATACTTTCTATAATGTATAGAGCATGCATAATAATTGTAGCTGTATTTGTAGCTATAGCAACTATACTACCAGAAGAATTTATGAGGATATATACTTCTGATATAAGAGTTATAGAAGAAGGGGCAATATATTTAAGAATTATCTCAATTGGATATATATTTTACGCTTTAACTAATGCTACAATAATGATGCTTAGATCAGTAAAAACAGTTAAAATATCATTAGTTGTTTATAGTGTATCATTAATGGTTAATGCAATATTTAACTACATATTTATATTTGGTAAGTTTGGAGTACCAGCTCTAGGAGTGAAAGGTGCAGCTATTGCAACTGTTATGGCTAGAATAGTTGAGTTTTTAATAGTGATTATTTTCATGGTTAAATATGAAAATAAAATATGTTTAAGAGCAAAACATTTATTAAAAGTAGATAAAATTATATTAAAAGATTTTATGGTTAATTGTACACCTGTACTATTTAATGAGTTTTTATGGTCAACAGGTTCTACAATGATTTCGATAATAATAGGAAGACTTGGTACCGAAACAGTTGCAGCAAATAGTATAAGTAATGTTGTATTCCAGTTTGTAACTGTATTTATATTTGGACTTTCAAATGCTACAGCAGTAATAATAGGAAATACAATAGGTGAAGGTAAAAATGAAAAAGCTAAAGAGTATTCAAGAACTGTTGGAGTATTAAGTATTTTAATGGGTATTATGGCGGGAGTTGTTATCTTGTTAATAAGACCTATAGTTGTTGATTTTTATAATGTATCTCAGGCTACTAAAGATATAGCTATTCAAATTATGAATTCTATGTCTATTATAGTAATATTCCAAAGTTTTGGTATTACTTTAATGATGGGAGTTTTAAGAGGTGGAGGAGATGCAAAATTTGTTCTTGTAAATGATATTATATTCCTATGGCTTGTAGCAATTCCATGTGGATTTTTAACAGCATTTGTATTAAAGTGGCCAATTGCAGCAGTATTTTTTGTTGTAAAAAGTGATGAAATAATAAAATCGATAATTGCAACAATAAGAGTTTTAAGTGGAAAATGGGTAAGAAATGTTACTAGAGATTTTGAAGTAAAAGAAGCTTAGAGTGGAAGAAGTGGATAGAATTACTAGTATTCTTTTCTTAGAGTAGGACAAAACTAAATATAACTTTAAAAAGTTTATATCTTATTTAAGAGAGGAGAAGTAATTTTGGCTAAAAATAGAAATGAAAAAAAACCTAAGCAAAATAAAAAAGCAAAAACAAAAATAGTTAATAATTCTGAAAGTCAATAATTAATTATGTGAAAGAGAATGTATCTTTAGTAGATGCATTCTGTTTTTTTTATTTGTTAAATAATAAGTTCATTTAATTTAAAAGTATATTAAGAAAAGAAAAAAAGAAATGGTATCTTCATAAGAGCAATGAAAATATCATTTCTTTTTAAAAGAGAAGTTTTTGAAATCTCTTTACAATCATATTATGGCCTAGTAAATTATAAAAAATACATATAAATTAAGATTCAAATTAAATGAGCTTAATATTATAATACACGTAAATAATATACTCGTAAATGATAATAAATGGAAAATGATAAAATTATATAAGTTTATAGAAAAAATTATATGATTTGTTATAATAAAAGAAATGTAAAAAATAATTTTTTAGAAGAAATAAATATTAAAATAAAGGGGAAAATAAATGGATTGGTATTGTGCAGTGTGGAATAGTGATAGTGTAAGCAGTGCTGCAGGAGCGCAAGTTTTATATGAAATGCTTTGTGAAGGTAATACTTCGCTTGTTGGAGATATAGATTTAATAGATATATTTTATAAAGAGGTAACTTCTAATAAACTTAATATTCAAATTGAAAAGGGAAAAGGATTTGTTATTATTGGAGCAATGTTAGAAGATGCTGAGTATTTAAATGATATTATTCCAATAATGGCAAAAAAGCATGGACTATCATATTATGAACCACAAAATATGACATATATATTTTAAAAAATAAAGTGAGGAAACATAAATGAAAATAAATTTAAATGATGTTATAGAATGTATTGAGTTTGAGGGAGAACTTTTAACTCATTATTATAATAAGGAAACTGGAGTTATAATTTATATTGAAGATTCAAGTACATCTAACTATAAAGCTGAAGATATTAATAATCTTGATAGCTTTGAAGAGTGGGAGAGAGAACTTATTACGGCACTTAATGACTTTAAAGAAAATAGAGATAAATATATTCAACTTCCAACTTATAATGAGATTAATGAGCATGGAATGATGATAGAGTTTTGTGAGTTAATTGAAGATAATCAAGTGAAAAATAATATCTTAGAAAAGAGAGATAATTTTAGAGAACTTAGAGAAGCTATTGAAAATGCAGGATTTATCAGTAAGTGGTATGACTTTAGAGAAGATGCTGAGAAAAATATAGCTATTAAGTGGTGTAAGGATAACGGAATAGAGTTTTACTATTAAGTCTAGTTATTAGAATAGTAATTAAAAATATTTATTAGTACTTTAGAAAAGTGTGATATAATAAGTAGAAAATTCCTAAATGAAAAGGAGAAGACATGAGTAAGATTTTAGTGCTGGCAGAAAAGCCATCAGTAGGAAGAGATTTAGCAAAAGTTTTAAAATGCAATAATAATAAGGGTTCATATATAGAAGGTAGTAAATATGTTATAACTTGGGCAATGGGTCACTTGGTAGGGCTTATGGATCCTGAGGGATATGATAATAAATATAAAGAATGGAAAATGGAAACACTTCCAATGTTACCAAAGCATATGAAGCTAGTAGTATTAAAAAAGACAGGTAAACAATTTAATGAGGTAAAGAAGCTTATGAATAGAGCTGATGTTAGCGAGATTGTTATTGCAACAGATGCTGGTAGAGAAGGTGAGCTTGTTGCAAGATGGATTATAGAAAAGGCAGGAGTAAACAAACCTCTTAAAAGATTGTGGATTTCATCACAAACAGAAAAAGCTATATTAGATGGATTTAAGAATTTAAAAGATGGAAAAGAGTATGAGAATTTATATAGAGCTGCAGTTTGTAGGGCTGAGGCTGACTGGTTAGTTGGACTTAATGTTACCAGAGCTTTAACTTGTAAATATAATGCTCAGTTGTCAGCTGGAAGAGTTCAATCTCCAACACTTGCTATGATAGTGCAAAGAGAAGAAGAAATTAGAAACTTTAAACCTAAGTCATATTATACAATAAATGCAAAGACAAAGAATTATAGTTTAACTTGGGTAAATAAAGATAAAAATACTAGAATTTTTGATGAAGAATTTGCGAAGAAGATTACAGATAAAATAAATAAGGCAGAAGGGGAAATAGTAAATATCAATTCTGTAAATAAGAAAAAGTTTTCTCCAGCTCTTTATGATTTAACTGAGCTTCAGAGAGATGCTAATAAAATATTTGGATATTCTGCAAAGCAAACTTTAAATATAATGCAAAGACTTTATGAGAATTATAAAATATTAACTTATCCGAGAACAGATTCCAGATATATTACTACTGATATGGTAGCTACTATAGCAGATAGACTTAAAGCTGTTGCTATAGGAGAATATAGAGTTTTTGCAGATGAAATATTAAAGAAAAAAATAAATTCTAACAAATCATTTGTAGATAATTCAAAGGTTAGTGATCATCATGCAATTATTCCAACAGAAGAAAAACCAAACCTTAGTAGCCTAAGTTCAGAGGAAAGAAAGATTTATGACTTAGTAGTTAAGAGATTTTTAAGTGTTTTATTACCTCCATTTGAATATGTTCAGACAACAATAGAAGGTAAAGTTGAAAATGAAATGTTTATAGCTAAAGGTAAAGTGATTTCATCTAAAGGATGGAAAAAACTTTATGATAAGGTAACAGAAGATTCTATAGAAGAGGATATAAAAGAACAAGTTTTACCTAAAATTAATAAAGGAGATAAGTTTACCATAGAAAATGTTTCTTTAGTTAAAGGAGAAACTAAACCACCAGCAAGATTTAATGAAGGTACTCTTTTATCAGCTATGGAGAATCCACATAAATATATTAATGTAGGAAAAGATGCTGCTAAGACTTTAGGAGAAACGGGAGGTCTTGGAACAGTTGCGACTAGAGCTGATATAATAGAGAAATTATTTAATTCATTTGTTATTGAAAAGAAAGGGAAAGATATAATTCCTACATCAAAAGGAAAGCAACTTATAGAATTAGTTCCTAATGATTTAAAGTCACCATTATTAACTGCAAAGTGGGAAAGACAGTTAGATGAGATAGCAAAAGGAAAAACAAATTGGAATAGTTTTATTAGGGAAATGAAAAATTATTCTGTAGCTCTTGTTGAGGATGTAAAGTCTGCAAATAGTAAATTTGTTCATGATAATAAGACAGGAAAAAAATGTCCTAATTGTGGAAAATACCTTTTAGAGGTTAAAGGTAAGAATGGAACTATGAATGTTTGTCAAGATAGAGAGTGTGGATATAGAGAAAATATTTCTAGATTAACTAATGCTAGATGTCCTGAATGTAAAAAGAAATTAGAGCTTAGAGGACAAGGAGAAGGTAAGATATATATTTGTACTGGAGCAACTTGTAATTTTAGAGAAAAAGCATCTGTATTCGAAAAAAGATTTGATAAGAAGGGTAAGATAGACAAAAGAGAAACACAAAGAATAATGAAGAAAATGCAAAAAGAAGCAGAAGAGATAAACGACAATCCTTTTGCAGAACTTTTGAAAAATTTTAATAAATAAGTTTAATAATGATGAAATATGAATATCAATAGAGAAAAAATAAAAATAAATGTAAAAAATGTATAAAACATTAATATTACTTGATATTGGAAGGTATACATAATATAATTAATGTGATATATGAAATTACAAAAGGGGGAAAAGTATGAAAAGAGGGCAAACAAAAGTAAGAAGCGCTATATTATTTATTTTAACATTTATTATTATAGTTGCATTTGCATTTGCTGGTGCTAAAGGTGTTGAAATAGCGGGATGGGAATTTAAATCATTCAATAATGCTATTACTAAGGGGCTAGACCTGCAAGGTGGAGTTTCTGTGTTAATGGAAATACAAGATGAAAATGTTTCCAAAGAGGATTTAGAAAAAACAAGACAACTTATTGATTTAAGAGTTAATAAGTTAGGTGTTGCTGAAACTACAGTATCAGTAGAAGGAGATAGAAGAATTAGAGTTGAAATTCCTGGTGAATATGATTCAAAAGAATTAGTTGATAGTTTATCAAAAACAGGAAATTTAACATTTAAAGATTCTGAAGGAAATGAAGTTTTAAATGGCTCAGATGTAGAAGAAGCTAGTGTTGTAATAGATAATACTACTAATTCTCCAGTTGTATCTTTAAAATTAACAAAAGATGGAACAGCTAAATTTGCAGAAGCAACAGAGGCAAATTTAAATAAAACAATTTCTATTTACATGGATGATGAAGAAATATCAAGTCCAACAGTAGATGCTGTTATAACAGACGGTAATGCGATTATATCAGGAAGCCGTAGCTTAGATGAAGCAAAAGAACTAGCAGGATTAATTAATGCAGGTGCACTTCCTGTAACAGTAAAAGCGGTTCAAATTGAAAATGTTGGAGCACAATTAGGTGCAGAAGCATTACCAAATGCAGTTAAAGCAGGAATAATAGGAATAGCTATTATATTCTTATTTATGATAATTTATTATAGAGTTCCAGGAGCTATTGCAAGTATAGCCTTAACTTTATATGTATGTTTAGTATTACTAGTGTTCGTTGAAGCAGATGTTGCTTTAACACTTCCAGGAATTGCAGCTTTCCTTTTAACAGTGGGTATGGCTGTTGATGCTAATGTACTTATATTTGAGAGAATTAAAGAAGAACTAAAAAATGGAATGTCAGTAAAAACAGCTGTTGATACTGGATTTAATAATGCATTAACATCAATAATAGATTCAAATGTAACTACTATTATAGCTGCACTTGTGCTTTATTTTATTGGTACTGGTAGTGTAAAAGGTTTCGCTGTAACTTTAATGATTGGTATCGTAGTAAGTATGTTTACTGCTGTAGTAGTAACTAGAACACTAATGAAGTGGGCTGTTAATATGGGAATGTTAAAGTCTAATTGGCAGTTTAGAGTAAAGAGGGGGTAATGATATGTTTAAAGTAATAGAAAAGACAAAAGTTTGGTTTTCAATATCCCTAGTAATTATATTAGTTGGTTTAGTTTTAATGGCAACTAAAGGATTAAACTTTGGTATTGACTTTAAAGGTGGTACTAAAATAGTTGTTGATTTTGGTAAAGATTTTGATAAAGTAGAAGCTGATAAAATAGTAAAAGAGTATGCAGAGGATGCAGCAACAAAAGTTGTAGAAAAAACTCAATATGAAATTAAATCTACTAAATTAGATGAAACATCAACATCAGAATTATTTGATGCATTAAAAGAAAAGTTTTCTTTAGAAGATAAAGCTTTAGTGTCTCAAACATTAATAGGGCCAACAATTGGAAAAGAATTAACTAGAAATGCAGTAATAGCAGTGGTAGTTGCATGTATAGCAATGCTTATTTATATAGCAATAAGATTTGAGTTCAAATTTGGTATAGCTGCAATATTAGCATTAGTACATGATGTTCTTATAACTTTAGCAGTTTATGCGATATTTGATATTCCAGTAAATAATTCATTTATAGCTGCAATGTTAACAATTGTAGGATATTCAATTAATGACACTATAGTTGTTTTCGATAGAATAAGAGAAAATAGTAAAAAGATGAGAAGAAGTACTCCGACTGAGATAGCTAATATAAGTATTAATAAAACTTTAGCTAGAACTATTAATACGTCATTAACAACTTTAATAATTATTGGAGCAGTAAATATATTTGTTCCAACAGTTAGAGAATTCTCATTCCCGTTATTAGTTGGTATTGCTGCAGGAGCATATTCTTCAATATTTATAGCATCTCCAATTTGGGTATTACTAAAAGAAAGAAATAAAAAAGTAAAAACAGCTTAAGGCTTGAAAGAATATAAAAAAGAAGTAGAAGTGATTCTACTTCTTTTTGAATAATATGTAAAAAAAGTAATATGAAGAATGGATTATATATAAAAATGATATAATATATAGGATAATTTGATAGTAATTGCAGAAAACAATTGTATTATATCAATTTATCTATTATAATATATATGTTTTCTTATTGTTGTGGAGGAGTTTGTCATGCGTAAGTTTTGGGAAAGTATATATAGTCCAAATTACATAAGTGGTTATAATCCCTTTATACTTAAAGATATGAATAAAGCAATAGAGCATATGGTATCAGCAATTAATAATAGAAAAAAAATTGTTGTTTATGGGATACCGAATGTAGATGGATTATGTGCTATTTCATCACTTATACTGGTTTTGAAATACTTAAATGCCGATATTGAATACGTAGTCCATGATGATTCTTCAAGTAAAACTAAAATTACCTCTAAGGATATAATAAACAATGTTCATTTTTTAGGTGGAGAGTTATTAATAGCTTTAGGAATAGATTTAAATTCGAAGGAAGAAGAAGAACTTTGTAAAAGTCTTGGTATAGATTTAATAGTTATAGAAAATAAAGACATAGATTATTGTTATGATTACCTATATATAAATCCTAATCAAAAGGGATGTCAATATAGATATAAAAATTTATCTATTAGCGGATTAACATTTAAGTTAATGCAAGCTATTGCAATTTACTATAATATTAAAAGTATAAACAAGTATTTGGACTTAATATTAATAGGTGAAAAATGGGTCAAATCCCCTAAAAAGGGCGAGAATAGTGTTATTATAAAAGAGGGTATGAAATTTTTAGTAAATACAAATAATTATGGCTTGAGATCTATTATGGATGCTTATGGCATGATTAATATAAATGATGATAGTATTAATAAAATTATAGATATTATTACTCCAACAATTAATGTAGTAACTATGACAGATAATGCTAGAATCATAATTGAATTGTTGATAACAAATAGAAAAGAAAGAGCTGAACAAATAACAAAGTATTTAAATAAGTCTAAACAACATATATAATATAATTAAAAATAGGTGACTATGATAAATACAGAATAAGTATATATGGAGGATTTGTTATGGATCTAAAAAAGAGTGTAAGAATAATAGAAAATTTCCCAAAGGAAGGAATAAGCTTTAAAGACATAACTACTTTAATTGGAGATGGTGAAGCTTTTAAGTATTCAATAGATGCAATTGCTGAACATCTTAAAGATAAAAATGTAGATGTGATATTAGGACCTGAAGCAAGAGGATTTATATTTGGAGTTCCTGTTGCATATGCTTTAGGGGTTGGATTTATACCAGTTAGAAAAAAAGGAAAACTACCATTTGAAACAGTATCAGTTAGTTATGACTTAGAATATGGAACAGATGTATTAGAGATTCATAAAGATGCAATTAAAAAAGGGCAAAGAGTAGCGATAGTTGATGATTTATTAGCTACTGGAGGAACTATTGAAGCTGTAACTAGACTTGTAGAAGCTGCAGGTGGAGAAGTAGTTGCTTTAGATTTTGCAATTGAATTAACAGAATTAAAAGGAAGAGATAAATTAAAAGGATATGAAGTAATGTCACTTCTACAATATGACATTTAATTTATTGAAATACCTTAAATTTTAATATATAATTAGTATAAGGTGGCTGGTTTATTTAACCAGCCATTGATTTTAATCTAAATTATAATTTAAAAGTTAATTTTAAAAGGGAGGATCTGAATGGTTGAGGTATTGATACAAAAAATAAAAGAAAATTGTACAAATGTTGATCTAAATGTAGTAAATAAAGCATTTAATTTGGCCTTTGAAGCACATAAAGAACAAAAAAGAGAATCAGGAGAACCGTATATAATCCATCCCATAGATGTATCTACAATTTTAGCAGAATTGGGTATGGATACAAGTACCATAGTTGCTGGATTACTTCATGATGTTATAGAAGATACAGACTACACATATGATGATATTAAGAATATCTTTAATGAAGAAATAGCTAATTTAGTTAGTGGAGTTACTAAGATTACAAAAATGGAGTATAAATCTAAAGAAGAGCAACAAGCTGATAATTTTAGAAAAATGCTATTAGCTATGTCAAATGATATAAGAGTAATTATAATTAAATTAGCAGATAGATTACATAATATGAGAACATTGAAATATATGCCAAAGCAAAAGCAAAAAAGAATATCTAAAGAAACATTAGATATTTATGCACCAATTGCTCATAGGCTAGGTATTTCTAAGGTTAAATGGGAATTAGAAGATTTATGTTTTAGATATTTACATGAAGAAGAGTATTATGAATTAGTAAATGAAATTGCTGAAAAAAGAGTAGAAAGAGAAATATATATATCTAAAACAATAGAGGATTTATATAAAAGATTAGAAGAGGCGGGAATAGATTCAGATATAGATGGGCGTCCAAAGCATTTTTATAGCATTTATAGAAAAATGGTTACTAAAAATAAAAGTATAGAACAAATATTTGACTTAACTGCTATAAGAATACTTGTTAACACCGTAAAGGATTGTTATGAGGTGTTAGGAATAGTTCACACAATTTATAAGCCTATTCCAGGAAGATTTAAAGATTATATTGCTATGCCTAAACCTAATATGTATCAATCATTACATACTACTGTTATAGGGCCACAAGGAAAAACCTTTGAGATTCAGATAAGAACTTTTGAAATGCATAAAACTGCAGAATATGGTATAGCAGCTCACTGGAAGTATAAAGAAGGAGATTCCTGTGATACTAAAGATAAAGCTTTTGAGAATAAATTAGTATGGCTTAGAGATATTTTAGAATGGCAAAAGGAAGCTTCTGATGCAGAAGAGTTTATGGAAGGGTTTAAAATTAATCTTTTTACTGATGAAATATTTTTATTTACACCAAAGGGTGTAGTTATTGATTTACCAAATGGTTCAACTCCTATAGATTTTGCATATAGAATACATACTGATATTGGTAATAAGTGTATTGGAGCTAAGGTAAATGGGAAAATAGTTCCTCTTGATTATAAGTTAAAAACAGGTCAAATAGTAGAGATATTGACATCAAATACTTCTAAAGGACCAAATATGGATTGGCTTAGTATTGCAAAAAGTAATCAAGCAAAAAGTAAAATAAGAGCTTGGTTTAAAAAGGCCAAAAAAGAAGAAAGTATTACAAAAGGAAAAGAACTACTTGAAAGAGAAATAAAAAAGCAAGGTGTACATTATGCTGATATTGCTAAAGGTGAAGTTTACGATAAAATTATAAAAAGATATAATATAAATTATATGGAAGATTTATATGCTTTAGTAGGTCTTGGAGTTATAGTAGCATCTTCATTTATTTCTAAGTTAAAGGAAGAAAATTTAGCTAAAGATGATAAATATAAAGAAGAAAATTTACACAAGTCTATAGAAGCTAATATTTCTAAAACAGAAAAAAGGAAAAAAGAAAATAATTACGGTGTTACAGTTAAAGGTGAAAATAACTTAATGGTTAGATTTGCTAAGTGTTGTAATCCAGTTCCAGGAGATAATATTTTAGGATATATAACAAAGGGACGTGGCGTATCAATTCATAGAAAAGACTGTAGTAATTTACAAATATTAATAAAGGAAGATCCACAAAAAGTAGTAGAGGTATCTTGGGGAACTGCTAAGGGTGTTGCTTATATGGCAGAAATTCAAGTTAAATCAGAAGACAGACCAGGATTACTTTCTGATGTGATGAATATAATAACTGAAAGTAAGCTATCACTTAATGCACTAAGTGCAAAAAGTGCAAAGGGCAATTTAGCATATATAAATATTAAAGTGAAAATAGATACTATAGAACAATTAAAAGAGTTAATGAGAAAGATAAGAAAATTAACTGGTGTTATAGATGTTTATAGAATGAACAATTAAAGGAATGGTACAAAATGAGAGCAGTAGTGCAAAGAGTAACTTATTCTAGTGTTGAAGTTAATGGAGAAATTGTAGGAAGAATAAATAAGGGATTTAATGTTCTTATAGGAATTTCTAAAGATGATACTGAAGAAGATATGAATTATATTAGAGATAAAATAATTAATCTTAGAGTTTTTAGTGATGAAAATGATAAAATGAATTTATCATTATTAGATATTAAAGGTGATATACTATTAATATCTCAATTTACACTATACGGTGATGCTAGAAAAGGAAGAAGACCTAATTTTATGAATGCACTTGGTGGAGATGAAGCTAAAAATTTTTATGATAAATTTGTTAAGATGATGAAAGAAACTGGATTAAAAGTTGAAACAGGAATTTTTGGTGCAGATATGAAAGTTGATATTAAAAATGATGGACCAGTAACTATATTATTAGATAGTAGTAAAAACTTTTAATATTTATGGTAATTTTGTGAGGTGAAAATATGATTATAAAAACATATCCTATTGGAATTTATGAAGAAAATATTTATGTTTTAATAGATGAAAAGTCAAAAGATGCCTGTATTGTAGATCCAGGTGGAAATGGTGATTTATTAATTAAAAATATTGAAGAATTAGGATGTAATATTAAGTATATTTTATTAACTCATGGGCATTTTGATCATGTAGAAGCATTAAATGAGGTATCAGAAAGATTTAAAGCTCCTATTTATATGAATGAAAATGAAGTTAATTTTATGAAAACAGATAAGACTGTATTTGGAAATTTACCAAAAGATTATAACTTAGTAAGTGATGGTGATACTTTACCATTTGCTGATGATGTTATAAAATGTATTCATACACCAGGACACACTAAAGGTGGAATGTGTTATCTTTATAAAGATGCTATGTTTACTGGAGATACTTTATTTAAAGGTTCAGTAGGTAGAAGTGATTTTGTAGGTGGAGATTTTAATGAACTTATAAACTCAATAAAGACAAAATTAATGATTTTAGATGAAAATATAAGAATATATCCAGGACATATGGATTCATCTACTATTGGGTATGAAAAATTAAGAAATCCATTTTTACAAAATGAGTTTGAGATTTTTTAACAAAAGGAGAAGTCATGGAAATAAAAATTAAATTAAATGACATGAAGTATAGATATGATGTATATCAAATGTTTAATATTTATTTTCCATTAGATGAAATTAAATTTTTAGATGATGGAGATTATATTGTTAATATTTTAGAAGATAAAATAGAGTTTATTAATAATGATTATTATAAAGAATCTATAATTTCTGAAAATATTAAAGAAGATATTAAGAGACTAGTATTTTCTTCATTAAAAGATATTACAAAAGAAGAATATCCTTGGGGAATTTTAGTTGGTATTAGACCGTCTAAAATTGCTCTAAAGTATTTAGAAGAAGGAAAAACAGAAGAAGAAATTATAGAGATATTTGCTAAAAAACATTTAGCTTCAGAAGAAAAAGCTAAACTTTGTATAGAAATAGCGAAGACTGAAGCAACATTTGTAAATAATGATCCTAAAAATATTGCTATTTACATAGGAATGGCATTTTGTCCTACTAGATGTTTCTATTGCTCTTTTGCAGCAAATCCAATAATGGGAAATAAAAAGTTAGTTAGTCCATATTTAGAAGCATTAATATATGAAATAAAAGAAATGAAAAAATATGTTGATGAAAGAAATCTTAACATAGAATCTGTATATTTTGGGGGAGGAACACCAACAGCAGTAAACAATGAAGAATTTGAAATTGTTATGCAAGAGGCCTATGATGCATTTGTTAAAGATAAAGGAATAAAAGAATTTACAGTTGAATGTGGAAGACCAGATAGTATTACTAAAGAAAAACTTGAAACAATGAAAAAGTTTAATGTAACTAGAATCAGTATAAACCCTCAAACTATGAATGATGAAACATTAAAAATGATAGGAAGAGGACATAATTCTAATGATGTAATAGATAAGTTCAATCTTGCTAGAAGTATGGGCTTTAATGATATAAATATGGATATGATTATAGGTCTACCTGGAGAAGGAATAAAAGAGGTTTTACATACTAAGAATGAAATTCTTAAATTACATCCAGATAGTTTAACAGTTCATGGATTATCTTTAAAAAGAGCGTCTATTCTTTATGAAAATTTTGTTCTAAAAAAGGAATTCAAGTTAAAAAACAATCTGAATTAGCTGGTATGTATGAAGAAAGTAGAAATTTATCTAAAGAATTAGGGTTACATCCATATTATATGTATAGACAAAAAAATATGGTTGGAAATATGGAGAATCTAGGTTATGCTAGAAAGGGCGCAGAATGTATTTATAATATTCAAATGATAGAAGATAAGCAAACTATTATTGCTTTAGGTGCAGATGCTGTTTCTAAAGTTGTTTTCTTAGAAGAAGGAAGAATAGAAAGATTTGCTAATATCAAAGATGTTAGAGAATACTGTAGTAGAATAGAAGAGATGGTAGAGGGTAAAAAGAAATTATTAGATACCCTATACTTAAATAAGGAGGAATAATTAAGATGGAAATGCAAGCACCTAAGGGTACAAAAGATATGCTACCTCAAGATGCTTATAAATGGCACTTTGTTGAAAAGACATTTAGAGATGTAGCAAAATATTATGGAATGAGAGAGATTAGAACTCCTATGTTTGAGCACACTGAACTATTTGCTAGAGGAGTTGGAGATACAACTGATATAGTTCAAAAGGAAATGTATACTTTTAATGATAAAGGTGATAGAAGTATTACATTAAAGCCAGAAGGAACAGCAGGAGCAGGAAGAGCTTTTATAGAAAGTAGATTATTTAATGAAGCTCAACCTACAAAGCTTTATTATATAACTCCATGTTTTAGATATGAAAATGTTCAAAAAGGTAGATTTAGACAATTCCACCAATTTGGAACAGAAGTATATGGTTCAAAAGAACCTTCTATGGATGCTGAAGTTATAGCATTAGCAATGCAAGTTTTAAAGAGTTTAGGATTAAAAAGTTTAAGCTTAAATATAAACAACTTAGGATGCCAAAATTGTAGACCAAACTATAATGAAGCATTAAAAAGCTACTTAAAAGAAAATTTTGATAGTTTATGTCCATTATGTCAATCAAGATTTGAAAAGAATCCTATGAGAATATTAGATTGTAAGGAAAGAAAATGTAATGAAATTACTAAAAATGCTCCTATAATACTTGACTATATGTGTGAAGAGTGTGACACTCATTTTGACGCCGTTAAGAAGTATTTAACAGCATTAAATATTCCATTTACAGTAGATCCAGGTATAGTTAGAGGATTAGATTACTACACTAAAACAATATTTGAAATATTAAATGATGAATTTACTGTTTGTGGTGGTGGAAGATATGATAAGCTTATCGAACAATTAGGTGGACCAGAAATGCCAGCTGTTGGTTTCGGAATGGGAATTGAAAGACTTATCATGATACTAGAAAAAGAAGGAATACAAATTCCAAATGAAAATCTTTTTGATTTATATATTGGAGCTAGAGGAGATGAAGCTAAATTTGAAGCATTTACTTTAGCACATAAATTAAGAGAAGCTGGAATAAAAACAGAAGTAAATCATATGGGAAGAAGCGTAAAAGCAGAAATGAAATATGCTAACAAAATAGGAGCTTCATTTACAACAATTTTAGGTGATGACGAACTTCAAAATAAATCTATAAAACTTAAAAGAATGAGTGATGGGGAAGTATTTGAAGTAAGTTTAGAAAATATACAAGAAATAGTTAACGCTATTAAATAGTTAGGAGGAGTTTACCAATGGGTGAAGCTTTAAATGGATTAAAAAGAAGCATGATGTGTGGTGAACCTAGAGAAAAAAACGTAGGGGAAAAAATAACTCTTATGGGATGGGTTCAAAGAAATAGAAAACTTGGAGGTCTTCAATTTATAGATCTTAGAGATAGAACAGGAATTATGCAAATAGTTTTTGGTGAAGAAATTAATGCTGAAAGCTTTGAAAAAGCTAAAGCTGTAAGACCAGAATATTGTATAGCTGTAACAGGAGAAGTTGTTTTAAGAGAAGCTCCAAATAATGCTATGGAAACTGGTATGGTAGAATTAAAATGTGAAAGCATAAAGGTTTTATCAGAATCAGAAACACCACCAATATATATTAAAGAAGATTTAGATGCAGCTGAAAATATAAGATTAAAATATAGATATTTAGATCTTAGAAGACCAGATATGCAAAAAATATTTATGATAAGAAATAGAACATCAAAAGCTGTTAGAGATTTCTTAGACAACAATGGATTCTTAGAAGTAGAAACTCCTATTTTAAATAAGAGTACACCAGAAGGTGCTAGAGATTACTTAGTTCCATCAAGAAATTACCCAGGAATGTTCTATGCACTTCCACAATCACCTCAATTATTTAAGCAATTATTAATGGTATCAGGATTTGATAAATACTATCAAATTGCTAAATGTTTTAGAGATGAAGACTTAAGAGCAAATAGACAGCCAGAATTTACTCAAATTGACTTAGAAATGAGTTTTGTTGAGCAAGATGATGTAATGGCTTTAAATGAGGGATTAATTGCCCATGTATTTAAAGAAGTTTTAGGTCATGAAGTTAAGCTTCCAATTAAGAGAATGCCTTTCAAAGAAGCTATGGAAAAATACGGTTCTGATAAGCCAGACTTAAGATTTGGTATGGAAATTACTGATATTACTGAATGTGTTAAAGATATGGATTTTGTAGTATTTAAGTCAGCTTTAGAAATGGGTGGTTCAGTAAGAGCATTATGTCTAAAAGGTGGAGCTGATTTAGGTAGAAAGCCTCTTGATAAATTAGTTGACTTTGTTAAAGGATATAAGGCAAAAGGTCTTGCATGGATACAAATTAAAGAAGATGGAGTTAAATCTTCAATTGCTAAGTTCTTAACTGATGATGTTACTGAGAATATAGTAAAAACAATGGGAGCTGAAACTGGAGATGCAATACTTATAGTTGCAGATAAAAACTCTGTAGTATTCCAAAGTTTAGGTGCGCTTAGATTAGAACTTGCTAAGCAATTCGATTTAATTAAAGATAAAAATGAATATAACTTCACATGGATTACTGAATTCCCATTATTCGAATATAATGAGGAAGATGGAAGATACTATGCTGCTCATCATCCATTTACATCACCAATGGATGAAGATTTAGATATGCTTGAAAGCAATCCTGGAGCAGTTAGATCTAAAGCATACGACTTAGTATTAAATGGTGAAGAATTAGGTGGAGGATCTATAAGAATACATGATTCAGAACTTCAAACAAGAATGTTTAAAGCATTAGGATTTACAGAGGAATCAGCTTATGAAAACTTTGGATTCTTAATGGAAGCATTTAAATTTGGACCACCACCACATGGAGGATTAGCATTTGGATTAGATAGAATGGTAATGTTCTTAGCTGGAACTGAAAACATCAAGGATGTTATTGCATTCCCTAAAAATCAAAATGCATATTGCTACATGACTCAAACTCCAAGTATTGTTGATACAAAACAACTTGATGAATTAGAATTAGTTGTTAATCTTAAAGAAAAAGAAGAAAAATAGTGATATAAAAAGAAGTTAGTAAATTACTAACTTCTTTTTATATTAACTGTTATATTGAAGAGAATTTAACAGGATAAAAAGTATCATTTTGTTTAAAATAATAATGTAAGTACTCTATATTTATTTAAGGAGGAGTCACTATGAAAAACAAAATGATGAAAAAAATGAATAAGACTAGGAATAGAACAATGAATAAAGCTAAGGAAAAAAGTCATATGTTAGTAGAAATGGCTGAAGACCTAATAGATGTAGTTGAAAATACTAAGATTTTCAAGAAGTTAAAAGGAAAAAAATAAAATATAAATATATAGAATAATAAAAAATAATCTTAACAATTATGTTAAGATTATTTTTTTATGTAAAGTTAATTTTGAGCAAATTTCTTTATTTCTTTTCTACGTTTAGCTGCAAAAATCAATCTTGTAATTGTAGAAACAAATAAGACTCCTAAAGCTAAAGTACCTGCACTAGCAAGAGTATTTAATCCTAATTCAAGTGATTTAGAAATATTACCAGCAACTGCTTCACGCATAGTATAATACATTCCACTACCCGGAACTAATGGTATTAAGGCACAAACAACAAATGTAGTAACTGGTGTTTTAAAAATTCTCGCCATAACTTCACTATAAATACTGAATATTATAGAAGAAATTAATAGAGATGAAATTTCAGATAATCCTAACTCTAAAGGCAAAGAATAAAAGAACCAGCTTATAGCACCACCAAATGCAGCAAAAATTATTTTTTTACCACGTATATTGAAAGCAATACAAAAACCGAAGGTGGCAAAGAAAGATACTAATGTAATAAAAATAATCATTTTAAATTCCTCCAAAGTTTGATATCCAGAAGCTTAATACGGCACCAATACCTACAGCAATAGATACTGCAACTAAAAATGCCTCAGCTGCTCTAATTACGCCAGATAATAAATCTCCAGAAATAGTATCTCTAATTGCATTAGTTATGGCTAACCCTGGAACCAAAAGCATTATAGCACCTATAATAGTTTCATTAAGTTGACTTGCGATACCAAGCTTATAAAGAATTATTGCTAATATTGCTGTAATTCCACTACAGATACTATTTATAAAGAATAAGTTTATACCTATTTCAGACCATTTAAGAGTTAAAGTTTTAATTATTAAACCAATTAAAAAAGCTGAAAATACATCTTTAAATGTTCCACCAAATAATATTGAAAATGAACCTGCCCCTAATGCCGAGAAAATTATTATAATTGGAAGTGGATAAGTTTCTTCCTCATTAATTTTAGTTAATTCCTTTTTAAAATCAGTAACTGATAAGTTTTTTGAAAGAATACTTCTAGATAAGTCATTTACTTTATCAATTTTATCTAGATTAACAGTTCTATTAGAGACACGACGGGTTAAGGAATATATTTTACCTTCATGACAAATTGATGCCATAATCCCTGTTGGTGTAGCAAAACTTTCAGCTTCTTGAGCACCGTAAATTTTACAAATTCTCCAAATGGTTTCTTCAACTCTATAAGTTTCTCCACCATTTTCTAAAATCATTTGACCTGCAAGCATTGCAACTTGAAGTATTTCATTCATAATAAAAAACTCCTAATTATATATTTTTTTATGTATTATATCATAATAGAATATATAAATGTACACAAATATTAAAAAGTAGTTGAATAAATGGTAAATTATATTTATAATTTTATAAAAAGATAATAGGGGTGATTGAATGGAACTTAAAAACCTAAAAAATAATGATAAAGAAATTTATGCATTAATGGAAAAAGAGTTAGAAAGACAAAAGAATGGAATTGAGCTTATTGCATCAGAGAATTTTGCATCAAAAGCAGTAATGGAAGCAATGGGATCTCATTTAACAAATAAATATGCTGAAGGATATCCAAGCAAACGTTATTATGGTGGCTGTGAAGTAGTTGACGAAATTGAAAGTATAGCAAGAAACAGAGCTAAAGAATTATTTGGAGCAGAACATGCTAATGTGCAAGCACATTCAGGATCTCAAGCGAATATGGCTGTTTATTTCACTATATTAGAACCAGGTGATACAGTATTAGGGATGGATTTAAGTCATGGAGGACATTTAACTCATGGTTCACCAGTAAATTTCTCAGGAAAGTTATTTAATTTTATCTCTTATGGTGTTGATAGTGAAACAGAAAAAATTAATTATGAAAACGTAAGAGAGCTTGCTATAAAACATAAACCTAAATTAATTGTAGCAGGCGCTAGTGCATATTCAAGAGTTATAGATTTTAAAAAGTTTAAAGAGATTTGTGATGAAGTTGGAGCATATTTTATGGTAGATATGGCACATATAGCAGGATTAGTAGCTACAGGGGAACATCCTTCACCAGTGCCATATGCTGATTTTGTAACTTCTACAACTCATAAAACTTTAAGAGGTCCAAGAGGTGGTTTAATTCTTTGTAAGGAAAAGTATGCTAAAGCATTAGATAAGAATATTTTCCCAGGAATGCAAGGTGGTCCTCTTATGCATGTAGTTGCGGCTAAAGCAGTATGTTTCAAAGAAGCTTTAGAGCCGGAGTTTAAAACATATATGAAAAATGTAGTTTTAAATTGTAAGACTTTAGGGGATGAATTAGTTAAGTATGGATTTAAATTAGTTTCTAATGGAACTGATAATCATTTAATTCTTGTAGATTTAACTAATAAAGATATTACAGGAAAAGAAGCAGAAAATCTTTTAGATTCAATTGGAATAACAGTTAATAAAAATACAGTTCCAAATGAAACAAGAAGTCCTTTTGTTACATCAGGGATAAGAATAGGAACTGCTGCAGTTACTACAAGAGGATTTGATGTTGAAGCAATGAAAGAAATAGCAAGCATAATAAATGATGCTATAGAATATAGAGATTCTAATTTAGAGGAATTAAAAGAAAGAGTAAAAGTACTTTGTTCAAAACATCCTTTATATGATTAAAATTAACTATATAGTTATAAAATAAGAATTGTAATATGATTAGAGTTGATAGTGGGTAATTTATATATTTAAATGAGAGTCTAAATTATCCATTATCAATTGTTTATTAAGTTATTAGTAATTTTAACTAGTATAACATTGGAGGATAAGAATGAAATTAATATCATGGAATGTAAATGGGATAAGAGCATGCGTTCAAAAAGGATTTCTTGACTTTTTTAATGAAGTTGATGCAGATATATTCTGTATACAAGAAAGTAAGCTCCAAGAAGGACAAATAAATTTAGAACTTGAAGGATATCATCAGTATTGGAATTATGCGGAAAAGAAAGGGTATAGTGGTACAGCTATATTTACTAAAAAGGAACCCTTATCTGTAAAGTATGGATTAGGGATTGAAGAGCATGATAAAGAAGGAAGAGTAATTACCTTAGAGTTCGAAGACTTTTTTATGATTACTGTTTATACGCCTAACTCTCAAAATGAACTTGCAAGATTAGATTACAGAATGAAATGGGAAGATGACTTTAAGTGCTACTTAAAGAAGTTAGAAGAAAGTAAACCTGTAATTGTATGTGGAGATTTAAATGTTGCACATAAAGAGATAGATTTAAAAAATCCAAAAACAAATAGAAAAAATGCAGGATTTACGGATGAAGAAAGAGAAAAATTTACTAATTTATTAGCAGATGGATTTATAGATACATTTAGATATTTTTATCCAGATTTAACAGGAGTATATTCTTGGTGGTCATATAGATTTAATGCAAGAAAAAATAATGCTGGATGGAGAATAGACTACTTTATAGCTTCTAAATGCTTAAGAGATAGACTTGAAGGAGCTAAAATACATACTGAAATAATGGGTTCAGATCATTGTCCAGTTGAATTGGTTATAAAATAAAAATTATAAAATAAAAATGGTACTAGATTTTAAGATATTATAAATATTTTAAAATTTAGTACCATTTATTTTTTATAAAATAATTAATTTATATATTTTTAATAGAATACTTGATAATTCCATATACCTTCTAATGTAAATTAAGAAAAATATAAACAAAATAAATATAATATTAAATAAATTTATTTGAAAAGGTAAAATTGTATGAATATGTTACTAGATTTTCGCTCATATTATATTTAGCATATCAAAATTTAAGGGTATGAATTTAATTTGAAAAGGAGGGATAATCAATGAAGAAAAAATTAATAACAGCATTAGTTACTAGTACTTTGCTTTTAGTTGGCTGTGGAGATAGTACATCAAATAATACAACAAAAGATGCAACAAATAATCAAAGTGTAGCTGAAATAGTGGTTGTTGAGACAGAAGTATCATCTTCAGATGAAGCATTACAAATGTTGAAAGATGGTAATCAAAGATTTGTAACAGATACATCCGTACTAAGAAATGTAAGTCAGGAAAGAAGAGATGCTTTAAAAGAAGGTCAAAACCCATATGCAGTAATAGTATCATGCTCAGATTCAAGAGTAACTCCTACTGCAGTATTTAATGCAGGATTGGGAGAGATATTTGATATAAGGCTTGCTGGAAATGTTGTAGATGATGATGCTTTAGGTTCAATTGAATATGCTGTTGAACATTTAAATACACCATTAATAGTTGTAATGGGGCATCAAAGCTGTGGTGCAGTAACAGCAACATATAATCAAGTTGTAAAAGGGGAAAATGCTACAGGACATATGGAATCATTTGTTGAAAAGATAGAACCTAATGTAAATAAGGATGGAACAATTGATGATGCAATACATAATAATATTGATTATGTAGTAAAAGAAGTTTCAGAGGATGATATAGTTAAGGAATTAATAGCTCAAGGTAAAGTAAAAGTTGTAGGAGCTTATTATGACTTAAATGGAAATGTTACTTTTAATGAATAAAAAAATAGGAATAAAATTTATAAATTTGAAAAAAATAATATGAGTAAATAGATTTTATATTTATTTAGAAAAAAAGGAGGAAT
Organism: Clostridium sp.; assembly: GCA_017383505.1. Classification (GTDB taxonomy): domain Bacteria; phylum Bacillota; class Clostridia; order Clostridiales; family Clostridiaceae; genus Clostridium. Next base: position 8,206 of record JAFNXG010000184.1, on the reverse strand, counting down.
TTATTTTGCATTTAACAATTAGAGAACAAGAGAAATTATTGATTTCTGTTGCGGCTGATGTAGCTCGTAAAAGAAAAAGCAAGGGATTAAAGTTAAATTATCCTGAGTCTATGGCAATAATAACAGATGAAATGTTAGAAGGAGCTAGAGAAGGGAAAACAGTTGAAGAGTTAATGGATTATGGAACTACTATTTTATCAAAAGATGATGTAATGGAAGGTATTCCAGATATGATTCATACTGTTCAAGTTGAATGTACTTTCCCTGATGGAACAAAATTAGTAACAGTACATGAACCAATTAAATAAGGAGGAATTTAGCATGGTACCAGGTGAAATAAAAGTACAAGAAGGAAATATTCAATATAATGCAGGAAAAGAAGCAATAAAAATGCAAGTTGTAAATACTGGAGATAGACCAGTACAAATAGGTTCACATTATCACTTTTATGAAGTAAATGATGCTTTAAGTTTTGATAGAAATGCAGCGTGGGGAAAAAGATTAGATATCCCTTCAGGAACAGCTGTTAGATTTGAACCTGGTGATAAAAAGGAAGTAAATTTAATTGATATCGGCGGATATAGAAGAGTTTACGGAATTAGAAATATGTGTGATGGATTTTTAGATGGAATGTCAAAAGGGAGCGGTGAAAAGTAATGAGTTTTGAAATAGATAGACACAGATACGCAGAATTATTTGGACCTACAGAAGGAGATAGTATCAGACTTGGAGATACAGATCTTTTTATAAAAATTGAAAAGGATTATACAGGATATGGAAATGAGTGTAAGTTTGGTGGAGGAAAAACTCTTAGAGATGGTATGGGTCAAAACGCTACACAAACTAGTAAAAATCCAGAGCTTGTTGATTTAGTTATAACAGGAGCAACAGTAGTAGATTATACTGGAGTATACAAAGCTGATATAGGAATTAAAGGTGGAAAAATAATCGCTATAGGTAAAGGCGGTAACCCAGATACAATGGATAATGTTGACTTTGTAGTAGGGGTAGGAACTGAAGCTTTAGCTGGGGAAGGAAGAATTTTAACAGCTGGTGGAATAGATACTCACGTTCACTATATTCACCCAGGATGCGCTCAAGTAGCTCTAGAAGGAGGAATAACTACATTAGTAGGAGGTGGAACAGGTCCTGTTGATGGAACAAATGCTGTTACTTCAACTCCAGGCCCTTGGAATATTAAATCAATGTTAAAATCTGCAGATGGATGGCCAGTAAATGTTGGTATATTAGGTAAAGGAAGCGGTGCTAATATAGATGTTAATGCTGAACAAATTGAGGCAGGAGCAATTGGACTTAAAGTTCATGAAGATTGGGGGGCAACAAGATCAGCAATTAATTATTCATTAGAAACTGCTGAAAAATACGATATCCAAGTTGCTTTACATAGTGATACTTTAAATGAAGGTGGATTTGTAGAACATACTATTCAAGCAATAGCTGGAAGAGTAATACATGCATATCATACAGAAGGAGCTGGTGGAGGTCATGCACCAGACTTAATGAAAGTTGCATCTCAAATTAATGTATTACCAGCATCAACAAATCCAACAAAACCATATACTATAAATACAGTAGCAGAGCATTTAGATATGATGATGGTTTGTCACCACTTAGATCCAAAAGTTCCAGAGGATATAGCATTTGCTGATTCAAGAATTAGACATCAAACAATAGCGGCAGAAGATGTATTCCAAGATATGGGTATTTTTAGTATTATGAGTTCTGATACATTAGCAATGGGAAGAATTGGAGAAGTTGTAACAAGAACTTGGCAAACAGCTTCAAAGATGAAGAAACAAAGAGGACCTTTAGAAGGAGATAGTGAATATAACGATAACAATAGAGTTAGAAGATATGTTGCTAAATATACAATTAATCCAGCTATAGCACAAGGTATGGGTAATTATATTGGTTCAATAGAAGTTGGAAAAATAGCTGACTTAGTACTTTGGGAACCACCATATTTTGGGGTTAAGCCACATTTAATAATTAAAGGTGGTATGGCAATTAGAGGAATTATTGGTGATGCAAATGCATCTATTCCAACATGTCAACCAGTTGCATATAGAGATTGTTATGCAGCATTTGGTAAAGCGCAAGAATCAACTTGTATCACATTTGTTTCTAAATATGCTTATGAACATGGAATTAAAGAAGAATTAGGATTAGAGAAAACAGTATTACCAGTAGGCGGAATTAGAAATTTAACTAAGAAAGATATGAAGTTAAATGATGCTACTCCTGAAATTAGAGTAGATCCTCAAACTTATGATGTAACTGTTGATGGTGAATTAATAACTTGTGAACCAGCAAGTGAATTACCATTAACTCAAAGATATTTCTTATATTAATTAATATGGAGGTTTATATGATTTTTAACCAAGTATTAGGAAATATAAATGATATAGAAGACTTAAATAATGTTCATATAGAAAAGATATATATAACTAGTGAAGAGTCATTAAAGAGAATAATGAGAGTTAATTCTGACCATAATCACGAATATGGAATAGCACTATCTGAAAATATTGAATTAAAGGATGGAGATATTCTTTATCATGATGATAAAAATATAATCATAGTTAAAATTAAAGGTGATGATGTTTTAGTTATAAAACCAAATAGTATGACCGAAATGGGAGTTATAGCTCATAGTCTTGGAAATAGGCATTTACAAGCTCAATTTGAAGATGGAAAAATGATAATTCAGTATGATGCTTTGGTGGAAAATGAATTAAAAAAAGATGGTATTAAATATTCTAGAGAAAATTTAAAATTAAAGAAAGCTTTTAGGCACGTAGAATTTGGGCACACTCATACACATGCCAATTAATAATAATATTGCTGATGTTTTAAAAGTAATACAAATTTGTGATTCTAATTTTCCAGTGGGATCATTTAATCACTCATATGGGATGGAAACATATTTAAGATTAAAGAAAGTTTATAATACAGAAACTTTTAGAGATTGGTTAAATGTATATTTAAAGGAACAATTTATTTTTAGTGATGGTTTAGCTATAAAGTTTTTATATGAGTATTTAAATAATGATGATTTAGAAGGTGTTTGGACTTTAGATAACCTTATCACTGTTCAAACAGTAGCTGTAGAAAGTAGAAATGCAGGAAAGTTAGTAGCTAGTAGAATGATAAAATTATTTATGGATTTATATGATTTTAATTTATTAAAAGTATATAATGAAAAATTAAATAAAAAAGAAGCTTTTGGACACCCAGCAATTGTTTTTGGAATGTTAATGTATTCTCTAGGATTTAATTTAAAAGAAGCTATAATTTATCATATGTATAGTACAGTTTCTACTCTTATTAGTAATGCTGTTAGAACTATTCCATTAGGTCAAAAAGATGGGCAATTATTACTAAAAGAGTTTAGTGAAACTTTTGAAGGTTTATATATAACTATAATGAGCTTAGATGAAGATTATTTCGGAGCTAATAGCCCAGGATTAGAATTATCTCAAATTAAACATGAAATTATGGAATTTAGATTATTTATGTCTTAATAACAAAAGTATAAAATTATTTAATTATAAAAAATTATTTGAATTATGAGTGATTTAAATCATTCATAATTCAAATAAAAAATAAATGAAAGGGTGTTGCATATGAAACCTGTAGTTATAGGTGTAGGTGGCCCTGTAGGTAGTGGAAAAACATTACTTATAGAAAGATTAACAAGAGCAATGAGCAAAGAATATGAATGCGCAGTTATAACTAATGATATATACACTAAAGAAGATGCTAAGTTTATGGTTAAGAATTCTGTTTTAAGCGAGGATCATGTTATTGGAGTTGAAACAGGAGGATGTCCACACACAGCAATAAGGGAAGATGCGTCTATGAACTTTGAAGCATTAGAAGAGCTAAAAAAAAGATTTGATAATTTAGATATCATATTCTTAGAAAGTGGTGGAGATAATCTAGCGGCAACATTTAGCCCAGATTTAGTAGATTTCTCTATATATATCATTGATGTTGCACAAGGAGAAAAGATTCCTAGAAAAGCAGGTCAAGGAATGATAAAAAGTGATTTATTTATAATAAATAAAATAGACCTAGCACCATATGTTGGAGCTAATTTAGATATAATGAGACAAGATACATTAGCTTTTAGAACAGAAAATAGCTTTATTTTTACTAACCTTAAAACAGATGAAGGAATTCAAAGTGTTATTACTTGGATTAAGAAAAATTGTTTATTAGAAGGAATAGCATAGTATGTTTAAAGAAGCAAAAGTTAAGAATGAATATTCTGGATTTATAGAATTAATATTAGAGAAAAAAAATGATAAAACAATTGCAACTAAAAAATTTTATCAAGGATTAGTAAAAGTATCTCCAACTATTAAAATGGATAGGGAAAATATACCTACATTTTATTTATTACAACTTGGAGGCGGGTATATTGAAGGAGAAAAGTATAAAAATATATTTAAATTAAAGGATGATACAAGAGCTATAATAACTACTCAAGCTGCAGCTAAAGTATATAAATGTCTAAATAATATAAAAACACAACAAGAGACAGTAATAGAGTTGGGGAAAAATAGTGTTTTAGAATATATAGCGGATAACGTTATTATGTATAAGGATGCAATTTATAAACAAGTTAATAATATTTATTTAGATGATAGCGCTACATTAATTTATATTGATGGAATTACTTCTGGATGGTCTCCGGAGGGTGAGAGTTTTAAGTATAATAGTGTGCAATTAAAAAGCAATGTATATTTAAATAAAAAGTTGGTGTTATTAGATAATTTAATTGTTAATCCTAATGATAATGATGTAACTAAAATGGGTTTTTTTGAAGAATACTTAAACTTTGGAACTTTATTAGTTATTAATAAAAATATAGACAATAAAGTTATAGAGGAGTTAAGAGAAATAATTATAAAATTAAATTTGCCTGTAGATTTTGGAATATCAAAATTAGAGGTTAATGGGTTTGTTCTCAGAGTATTAGGAAACTTAACACAACATATAGAGCAGGTAACGGGGGCTTGTCATAATTATATAAGAAAAAAATTCTTAGAATCTAAAGATTTAATTATAAGAAAATATTAGATATTTTATTTTAAAATAATCAAATGAAAAATTAAGGAGTGATTCTATGATTATTCATGGTGACGTAGCATTTATGATATTGTCTACAGTGCTTGTTTTAATTATGACCCCGGGATTGGCATTTTTTTACGGTGGTTTAGTTGAAAGAAAAAATACATTAACTATAATGTTTCAAGTATTTATAGCAATAGGAATAGTAGCAATAATATGGGTATTTGGAGGATTTAGTTTAGTATTTGGTGATGATATTGGTGGAGTAATAGGAAATCCACTTCAATTCTTTGCTTTAAGAGATGTGACATTTACAGTGGATTTAAGATATAGTGAAACAATACCATTTATATTATTCTTTATGTATCAAATGATGTTCGCAATTATAACTGCACCATTAATGACTGGAGCATTTGCAAATAGATTAACAGTAAGTGGATGGATAAAAATTTTGATACTTTGGATTATATTGGTATACTTTCCGGTAGCGCATTGGGTTTGGGGAGGAGGATTCCTTAGTAAACTAGGATTTGTTGATTTTGCTGGAGGAGCAACCATACACATAACATCTGGCTTTGGGTGTTTAGGTGGAATTTATGTCATTGGATCAAGAAAAGTTAAGAATGAAAAGGGTCCTTTCAACTTAGGATTAGTTGCAATTGGTGCAGGATTATTACTATTTGGATGGTTTGGATTTAATGCAGGAGGTACAATTGCAGCAGCAGATATTGCGGCAATAGTATTTACAAACACTGGTCTTGCAGCAGCATCTGGAATGGTAGTTTGGTTAATGTTACATGCAAGACACGCTAAAAGAGCATCATTCTTAGAAGCATTAGTAGGCGCAATAGCAGGTCTTGCTACAGTAACACCAGCATCAGGATATATAACTCCTATAAGTGCATTAATTATAGGGGTCTTAGGGGCTGTAGTATGCTTCTTCTGTGTTGAGTTTGAAAGAAAAAAATGGGATGATGCACTAGATGTATGGGGAGTGCATGGAGTTGGAGGATTTCTAGGTATATTACTAATAGGAGTATTTGCAGATCCTCGTGTAAATGGAGTTAGTGCAGGAATACGTCAGTTCTTAATTCAACTTTTTGGAGCAGTTTTAATTGCAGTTTACTCTATTTTACTAACATTCTTAATATTTAAATTAGTAGATAAGACTAAATCTATTAAAGTAAGTGAAGAAATTCAAAGAAAAGGATTAGATAAAGAATTCTTTGACGAGAATTTTGAAACTAAGCTAGATTAGAAATTTTATGTCTTATCAAATATTAAAGGAGGCCTAATATGTTAGGTGAAATATTAATTTATGTAGGAGTTGTACTTATTTTAAATGGAATAGGAAGACTTTATAATGTAAATGGTAAATCTTTAGCTGTATTTAATGTTTTTACTGGAAGTCTATCATTTATTTTAAATGTAGTAGCAGCAGTTAGAGGAGATTATTTTGCAGCTGCAACTGGATTACTATTTGGATTTACTTATTTATATATCGCAGCAAACAATATATTTAATTTAGATTTAAGATTATATGGATGGTATTGTTTATTTGTAGCGATCAATACAGTACCATTAGCATTTATTGATTCTAATACCTTAAGATTTATTGATTTTACTGTAGGAAATATCTATTGGATGATTATATGGCTTCTATGGGGACTATTATGGTTAACAGGATTTATTGAATTAGTATTAAATAAAGACTTAGGTAAATTTACACCGTACTTATCAATTTTTGATGGTATTGTTACAGCGTGGATTCCAGGTGCATTAATATTATTAAATATGTATCCAAAATAAAAATATAAATGAACAAAAGGCTAAGTACTATATGTATTAGCCTTTTATTATATAAGAAAGGGAGAAAAATGTACAAAAAGTTTTTAGTAATATTTATATTAACATTTATAGTGAATTTAATGAATTATACATGTACTACTGCTTATAGGATTTATGAAAAATATGATGAAAATTTTACAGTATGTATAGATCCAGGGCATCAAGGAAAAGGTGATCCAAAGGGGGAACCAATAGCTCCAGGCTCTAATAATAAAAAGGCTAGAGTTTCTTCAGGTACTGTTGGAGTTGCAACTAAAAATTCAGAGCATGTTGTAAATTTAAAGGCAGCAATGATTTTAAAGGAGTTACTATCTCAAAAGAAGTACAATGTTATTATGACTAGAGAAACTGATAATGTAAATATTAGTAATATAGAAAGAGCTGAGATTGCTAATAATGCAAATGCTAATATTATGATTAGAATTCATTGTGATAGTATTAACGATTGTTCAAAAACCGGTGCTACTATATTAGTTCCTAGTAAGGATAGTAAATATACTAGTGGAATTTACTCTAAAAGTAATAGATATGCAGAGATATTAAAAAAGGAGTTACAAGATAATAATATAAAAATAAATGGGATTTTTGAAAGAAATGATATAACAGGATTTAACTGGTCTAAAGTACCTGTAGTTATATTAGAGATGGGATTTATGAGTAATTATAATGAAGATAAAATGTTGTCAGATAGTAACTATCAAAAGTTAATGATGGAATGTGTCGCTAGAGCTATAGATAACTATAGTCAATGTTTTTAGAATACTATTATATTAATTTAAAATACCTATAAAATAAGGATAAATTTTAATATATTTATAGCATATAAATATATTACTTTACATAATATATTTAGTATATATATTAAAAAATAAAACATGGATAAAGTAGCTTCATAATTCATAAGCATAAATATATTTCAAATTTATAAGATAAAAATTATATTTAATAAACTAATGCAAGAAAAAGTTATGGTATTAGGAGGGATAATATTGAAAAAGTATGATTTAATTTATTATTGGAAAAATTACTTAATGAATCAGGATGAAATAGATATAAAGCCTAATGCATATATATTAAAGCTTTCTTTAATAAATTATTATAGTAGAGATTTATTTTGTAATTGGTATTCATTTAGTACGGCTGAGGAACTTATAGGTTTTATAAAATTTGTTGCAATACCATCAATATATGTAACAAAGGTTTTTGGAAAAGAAGAAAATACTATATTTTTAGATGCATTATATGATTATGAAACTAT
>JAFNXG010000183.1 GCA_017383505.1 Clostridium sp. | reverse complement strand
TTTATAATATGTTTTTATAAAGAACTTAATAAGTATTATATATTAAAGAAAATATGATAAAAAGATATAAATTCTTTTTATCATATTTTTATTTTTATTGGTAATAATAAACTTAAAAGGAGGAAAACAAATGAAAAGAAAAATATTTAACAAAATTTCTATTATTCTTTTATGTTTATTATGCTTAAATACAGTTATGCCAATTGCTGCAGTTAAAGAAAACATAGAAGAAGAGTATCCAAGTGAAATATATACAGCTTGTTTAGAAGAAGGTATGAATGTAGATGCGAAATCTGCATTACTTATTGAACCCATAAGTGGAACGGTATTATATGAAAAAAATCCAGATGAAAAATTTGCACCAGCATCTGTTACAAAAATTATGACAATGTTACTTGCAATGGAAGCTGTGGATAGTGGGAAAATAACGTTACAAGATAAGGTTATTTGTAGTGAAAATGCAAAGAAAATGGGTGGAAGCACTATGCTTCTTGATACAGGAGAAGTTAGAACTGTAGAAGAAATATTAAAAGGAATAGCTATTGCTTCAGGTAATGATGCAGCTGTTGCTATGGCAGAGTTTTTAGCAGGTTCAATAGATGAGTTTGTTAAATTAATGAATGAACGTGCAAAAGAGTTAGGAATGAATAATACAACATTTAAAAATTGCAATGGTTTACCAGAAGAAGGTCATATGACAACAGCAAGAGATATTTCTATAATGTCATTAGAATTATTAAAACATCCAACAATACTAAAATATAGTGGAACATATATGGAAACTATCTCTGAAGGAAGAAAGAGCCCTATAGAATTAGTAAATCATAATAAATTAGTTCGTTTCTTTGATGGTTGCGATGGATTAAAAACAGGTTTTACGCAAGAAGCAAAATATTGTATAAGTGCAACAGCAATGAGAAATGGCGTTAGAATGCTTGCTGTAATAATGGGTGCTCCAACATATAAAGTTAGAAATCGTGATGCAAGCATGCTAATGAATTATGGATTCTCTAAATATGAAGGTAAGAAATTATTTAATAAAGATGATGATGTAGAAACAGTTTATTTAGGAAAGAGTAAGGATAGATTCTTCGTAGCAAAAGCAAAAGAAGATTTATTTATTGTTACTTTAAAAGGTAGCGATGGAGAAGCAGTAAATAAGATTGTATTAGATGAAATGAAAGACAGTTATACAGAAGGTGAATCTGTAGGAAAATGTGAAGTATATTTAAATGATCAAAAGGTTGGAGAAGTTGAGTTATACTGTGATAGAGATGTTGAAAAGGGTGGCTTCTTAGACAATTTAAAGGACAATATGAAAAACTTATTTAAAAAAGGTGTATAAATAAAAAAATAATACAAAAAGAGATTAATACATACAAAATAATGGATTAATCTCTTTTTTTATATTAAAATATATGGGGGGAAGGTGAATAATATGAAAAAAAGGATAATATTTGGTATTGTGCTATTATCTATGTTAACAGCATGTACAGATAAAAATATAGAAACTAATACAAGTAATACAAATATAAATCAGAATATCATTAATGAAGTTGTAGAGGAACCTAAGGTATATACTACATTTTTTGCTTTAGGAAAGACATATGAAGGTACAAAAAATATATATGATTATAATGAGGGTGATACAATATATGATAATATGTCACAACCTCAATATGTGGTTGGAGAGTATAAAGAAATTGATTTTGCATTTGAATTTCTTAAAGAGTATTTAGCTAAGAATCCAGAAGTATACAACTATATGGTAAGCCAATGGGATAATGACAGTGATGAAGTAGAACTTATAAGTGGAGAAGCAAAACAAAGATCTATAGATGAAGTGAACTTCTTAGGAGAACAGTTTATGCTTACTGATGCAGATCCTATATATTTTAAGTTAGGTAAAGTTATTCTTCAAGAAAAGTCTCAAGAAAATAATATGATTTCATTAGAATTAAGAGGATATTTATCAGCAACTAATGGTAACTTTAGACCTTTAGGAACATTTACTGTTACTGTATATACAAAAGATGATAAATTATATGGAACAATATTGTAGGAGCTATAAAAATAGCTCCTTTTTTGTATGAAAAAGCACCTTTAATTAACTGGAAAAATATGAGATAAGGATTATAATAAAAATATAATTTTAAAAATAAATATTTTATGAGGGTGATTTAATGGATAAGGTTGGATTTTTAATTCTTTTTCCTATAATTATTTCTTTAGTATTAATAATTATTAAAAAAGAAAAATATCGAAATATAATAATTAAAGTATCAATTTTATTAATTGGAATTTTTTCACTTCTATTTGCATTTCAGTACTATAACAATTCAGATAAATTTTATTTTATAAACAATAAAATTATAAATTATTTAATTTTATTTATTGAAACACTAATAACTCTATATATCTTATCTTTAAGTGTAAAACACAAAAAAGTACTTATCGGATTAATATCTATAATTCAGTGGATTATAATGCTATACATCGAAATAAATGATTCAAAAGTAAATACTATAATAAATAATCAAATATTTATAGATAAGCTATCAATTATAATGGTGCTAGTCATAGCTGTAATTGGAGGATCTATATGTATTTATGCAATATCATATATGAAAGACTTTCATAATTTAAAAGAGGAAATAGAAGATAGAAGAAAAACATTTTTCTTAACTATATTTATATTTTTTTCAAGTATGTTTGGAATAGTCTTATCAAATGATTTAATTTGGATATATTTCTTTTGGGAAATAACAACGGTTTGTTCATTTTTACTTATTGGATATACAAAAACAAAAGAGGCAGTTAATAACTCTTTTACATCACTATTAATGAACTCTATAGGAGGATTATGTTTCGCTATTGCAATTGTAATATTAAGATTAGAATTTAATATATTTGATTTAAAAGCTTTATCTGATTCTGAATTAATAAATAGTAATTTAATATTAGCAATTTTATTGATAGCAATTGCAGCATTATCAAAATCTGCTCAATTACCATTCTCAAAGTGGATACTAGGGGCAATGGTAGCACCAACTCCAACATCAGCATTATTACATTCATCTACTATGGTTAAAGCTGGAGTATATTTACTGATAAGATTAGCTCCAGTATTAGCAGGGAATATTTCAGGTGAGATGGTGACATTAGTTGGAGGATTAACATTTCTAATAACGTCATTTATAGCTATTAGCCAAAGTGATACAAAAAAGGTATTAGCATATTCAACAATGTCAAACTTAGGACTTATAGTAGCTTGCGCAGGAATAGGAACATATGAATCAATTTGGGCAGCTATTTTATTATTGATATTTCACTCAGTATCAAAGTCACTTATGTTTTTATCAGTAGGAGCAATAGAACATATTATAGGCAGTAGAGATATTGAAGATATGCATGGTCTAATTATAAGATTACCTGAAATGACATTAATTATGGTAATCGGTATTGCAGGTATGTTTTTAGCACCCTTTGGAATGCTTATATCAAAATGGGCAGCATTAAAAGCATTTGTGGATTCTGGACAGGTAATAATAGTTGTTGCTTTAGCTTATGGAAGTGCAGCCACGTTATTTTATTGGACAAAATGGCTTGGTAAATTAACAGCAATAAGGCATAAGTGGGAAAGAAAAAAATGTACAGTTAAGAAGGAAGAATGGGAAGCTTTAATTTTACAAGCTATTATTACAGTATCATTATGTGTTTTATATCCAATAGTATCGAAAGTATTAATAATACCATTTATTTTTGAAATGTTTAATATAACAGAAGTAAATTTAATTTCTAATATAAATCAAACTTTACTAACAATAATGTTAGGAGTAATAATTATTTTACCCTTTGGAATGAAGTTCTTTACTGGAAAAGGAGAAAATATTGTTCCTGTATATATGTCAGGAATTAATAGCGGAGATGATAAAAGATTTTATAGTGCTTGTGGTGAAAATAAGGATATGTATTTATCAAGCTGGTATATGGAAGATATATTTGGAGAGAAAAAACTATTACCAATAGGAATTTATATTTCATTAATAATTATTATTGGATTCTTTGCATATACAATAGGAGGTGTTTTCTAATGAAATGGAGTATGGGGATAATTTATATAATTTTTGCTCCTATCTTAGGTGGATTAATTCAAGGTATAGATAGAAAAATAACAGCTAAAATGCAAGGAAGGATAGGGCCTCCAATTTTACAGCCTTTTTATGATGTACAAAAATTATTTAGAAAAGAAGTTGTAGTAGTAAACAGGGCAGAGAAGTTTTTTCTAATTTTTTATTTAATATTTATGATATTTACAGGTGTTATTTTCTTTAGTGGAGGAGATATTTTATTAGTAACTTTTGCTTTTACATTAACAAGTATTTTCTTAGTTATTGGAGCATATTCCACTAATTCACCATATAGCACAATAGGTGCAGAAAGGGAGCTTTTACAAATGATGTCCTATGAACCAATGTTTTTATTAACATCTATAGGGTTTTATTTAGCAAAAGGAACATTTAATGTAGGAGAAATAATAATAGGTAAATTTCCAACAATAGTTTATTTACCAGGAATATTTATAGGGTTTATATTCATTCTTACTATTAAACTTAGAAAATCTCCTTTTGATTTAAGTTCATCACATCATGCACACCAAGAAATAGTTAAAGGGCTTACAACGGAATTTGCAGGTCCTACATTAGGATTAGTTGAAATAGCAGAATGGTATGAAAATGTATTATTATATGGAGTTGTTTATATATTTTTTAGGTATAATTCAACACTAAGTATAGTGTTGGCATTAGGTATATGTTTATTAGTTTATTTCTTAGAAATATTAATTGATAATACTTTTCCTAGAGTTAAATGGAAGCATCTATTAGAAAGTAGTTGGATAATAAGTGGTACTATAGGGTTTACTAATATAGTTATTCTTTCGTTGTTATAGAGTAGAGGGGGAATTTATGTGGCATCATTTAATAAATCACCTTGGATAATACATTATGATGGATCAAGCTGTAATGGTTGTGATATAGAAGTCTTAGCAAGTTTAAATCCTTTATATGATGCAGAGAGATTTGGAGTTATTAATACAGGTAATCCAAAACATGCTGATATTTTAGTTATAACTGGAGCAGTTAACTATAAAAATTTAGATGTTATAAAGCAAATCTATGAGCAGATGCCAAATCCAAAGGCTGTAATGGCTGTTGGAATATGTGCATGTTCAGGAGGTATTTTTAAGGAGTGTTATAACATAATAGGTGGAGTAGATAATATTTTACCAGTAGATGTATATGTACCAGGATGTGCAGCTAAACCTGAAGCTATTATAGATGGAATCATTAAAGCTGTAGGAATATTAGAAAAAAAGTATAAGGCAATGAAAGTTTCTAATAGTGAAAGGAAGGAAAAAAGTGATGGAATATCTATATGAGGATAAAGAAATAGAACTAAATGAATTAATAAATATATCATATAAGATGAAGAAAAATAATTCTAGATTAGTACAAATTTGTTGTACTAGCTTAAAAGAGAGGTATATTTTAAATTATTCTTTTGCAAAGGATTATGATTTTTATAATTATAAAATTGCAATAGATATAAATGATGAAATTCCTAGTATAAGTTGTATATTTAAAGCGGCTTATTTATATGAAAATGAAATGAAAGATTTATTTGGAATTAATATAAACAATATGGATATTGATTATAGTGGACATCTATATAACTTAAGAAATAAAACTCCTTATAAAATTAATGAAGTTAATAAAAAGGAGGAACAATAATGAGCAATAGAAGTATAATACCATTTGGGCCACAGCATCCAGTACTTCCAGAGCCAATACATCTTGATTTAGTATTGGAGGATGAGAAAGTAGTAGAAGCTATTCCTACTATTGGATTTGTGCATAGAGGGCTTGAAAAGCTAGTAGAAAAAAAGGATTTTCAAGATTATGTTTTTGTTGCAGAAAGAATATGTGGAATATGTAGCTTTATGCATGGTATGGGATATAGCCAAGCTGTTGAAAAGCTTATGGATATTAAAATTCCAGAAAGAGCAGAATATTTAAGAGTAATATGGGCAGAATTATCAAGGATTCATAGCCATATATTATGGCTTGGACTATTAGCAGATGCATTTGGATTTGAAAGTTTATTTATGCAATGCTTTAGAATTAGAGAAAAAATACTTAATATATTTGAAATGACAACTGGAGGAAGAATTATTTTTTCAGTATGTAAAGTAGGTGGTGTTAAAAAGGATATAAATTTAGAAAAACAAAAGATAATAGTTACGACATTGAGAGAGCTTAGAAAGGAATTAAAAGAAATAGAATCTACATTCTTTGATGATGTATCTGTAAAGAAAAGACTTGTAGGTGTTGGAATATTATCAAAAGAAGATGCTTATGAATTAGGATGTGTTGGGCCTATGGCCAGAGCTAGCGGCATAGATTATGATGCTAGAAAATTAGGATATAGTGTATATAAAAATATAGATTTTAAGATAATTACAGATGATAGTGGAGATTCTTATAGCAGGTGTATAGTAAGATTTAAAGAAATCTTTGAATCAATCAATATAATAATTCAGGCTATTGATATAATGCCAGAAGGAGAGATAAGTGTAAAGGTTAAGGGAAATCCAAATGGAGAGTACTTTGCAAGACTTGAACAGCCAAGAGGTGAAGTTATATATCATGTAAAGGGAGATGGAAGTAAGTTTTTACAGAGAATGAGAGTAAGAACTCCAACCTTTGCAAATATGCCATCATTATTTAAGATTTTACAAGGCTGTGATTTAGCAGATGTACCTATTCTAATACTTACTATAGACCCTTGTATAAGCTGTACTGAGCGTTAATTTAATGGGGGTATAGATATGGGGTTAATGGAATTTACAAAAACAATAATAAAAAACCTATTATCATCAAGTGTAACTAAATCATATCAAGAAGAAAAAAATTATAATTATGAACTAACTAGGGGACATATAGAAATTAATACTGAGGATTGTTTATACTGTGGTTTATGTTCAAGGAAATGCCCTACAGAAGCTATAAGTATAAATAGACAGAATAAGGAATGGAAGGTAAATAGATTAAAATGTATTCAATGTGGATATTGTATAGAGAATTGCCCTAAAAAGTGCATTGTAATGAAAAATGATTATACAAAACCGACAGAAGTGGAAATAATAGATAGTTATTAATATTATTTTTTAAAATAAATAAATGTTATAGATTTTAAAAATAGTAAAATAATTGTAAAATATATTTGTATAGAAATTGAGAATTTAGGAGGAATAAGAATGTCTATATTAAAAAGATTTACTGATATAATGTCATCTAACATTAATGCTTTATTGGATAAAGCTGAAGATCCAATTAAGATGATTGATCAATTAATGAGAAATTTAAATGATGATTTGAATAAAGTTAAGGGTGAAACTGCATCAATTATGGCAGAAGAAACTAGAGCAAAAAGAGAAGTTGATGAATGTCAAAGT
>JAFNXG010000182.1 GCA_017383505.1 Clostridium sp. | reverse complement strand
AGAGCATCATAGTATCAGTTCTTCTAGCTGAAGTATTTTGAGTATTTCTAGTATCTCCTATATCCATACCTAATACTAATATATTAACAGTTTCATTATCCTTAGCCTTAACTGCTGGTATTAAGTCATTATTACTTAAAGAAGACACAAAAGAAAATACATATGTAGCACCTATTGCAATTAATACTACTATTGTTAGAACCGCAGCTAAAATAGCTCTTTTTATAACCGTAGATTTCTTTTCTTTTCTTTTTAATCTTCTTTTTAACTCCAATTCTTTCCTTGGGCTTAATTCTTTAACTTTTTTATTAACAGAACCCCTTCTATTATTTCTGTTATCAATACTTCCAGCCATATCCCATTCTCCCACCTTATATTATACTAATAAAAATTTAAAACTAAATTGCTACTTTATCTAGCTTCATTTTTATTATAAACTAAATAATTTCTAGCTTTAATAGAATTTATATCTACTGCACAACCCTTTGTTAATAAGTAAATAGTTGTATGAGTTAATGCCTTCATCATGGCTGAATCTAAATCTTCATATGCAGCTTTTCTAATTTCTTCTACTCCTTCAAATGTTCTAGTAGGTTCAATTAAATCAGCTAAATATATTATTTTTTCTAGCTTAGTCATATTTTCTTTACCTGTTGTATGCCATCTCATAGCACTTAAGATTTCCTCATCTTCTATCTTAAATATATTTCTAGCTATTACAGGTCCAATAATAGAATGCCATAATTCCTGCGTATTTTTTTCATCTACTGATAATATAATATTTTCATCTTCTATTATTTTTATCATTTCTTCTATACTCATGTTTTTTGCTACATCATGACAAAGCGCAGCTATCTCAGCTTTAAATTTATCCTCATCATAAACCTCTGCGAGTTTAATGGCTGTATTAACTACGCCTAAAGTATGCCCATACCTAGATGGCTTTAAATTACCTTTTAAGTAATCTTTTATTTCATCTATTCCCCACATTCTAATCTCCCCTATATAAATTATTATCTGTTATATAATCCATAACTTCTTTAGTTGTAAAAAAATCTATTCTTTTTCCTTTTGATATTCGTTCTCTAACAATAGAAGATGAAATATCTAAGTTTACTACATCTAATAATACTATATTTGCATTATACTTATTTTGTAGATTATTCTTTTGTTTTTCAAGAACTTCTTTTGTATATTCACCTCTATTAAATGCTACAAACACGCAATTATTTAATACCAAATCTGGATTTTTCCATTTTTCTATATTCATTAAAGAATCTGCGCCAGCAATAAAGAATACTTCTATATCTTCTTTATCGCCTTTCAAGTATTTTAATGTTTCATAAGTATAGCTATATCCTTCTTTTTGTATCTCATAATCACTAATATCAAATCCTTCATAGCTTTCTATTGCTTTTTGGACCATATTATATCTATATTTTGCATCTATAACTTTGGTATCCTTTTTATGAGGAGGATTTCCTGCTACCATAAATATAACCTTATCTAAGGATAAAGCTTCCTTAGCCTCATATGCAATATATAAATGTGCTAAATGTATAGGATTAAATGTTCCCCCCATCATACCATATCGTTTCATACTTATTTATTTTTCCCTTGTGGTAATTCTATTTTAGGCTTCTTTTCAGATTTCTTATATAATACAATTTTGCTTCCTATCGCTTGAACACCTTCACATCCTATAGCTTTACATATTTCATCTGAAACTTCTCTAGCCGCTAATCCACTATTTTCTAATACTTTTATTTTTATAAGCTCTCTTGCTTCTAAAGCTTCTTCTAATTGTCTTAAAAAAGTCTCTTCAACACCATTTTTACCTATTTGGAATATTGGTGACATTGTATTTGCAAGCCCTCTTAAATAAGCTCTTTGTTTTCCAGTTATCATATAATTATCCTCCTATAAAATGTACTCGAATTCGAAGTCATTTAATCTAACCATGTCTCCGTCTTGTACTCCCATCTCTCTAATCTGTTGTAATACTCCCTTGTTGTTAAGAACTTTATGGAAATATCTTAATGAATCTGCATCATGAATATTTACAGATGCAAGTAATCTATCAACAAATGATCCTGTAACAACATATGTATTGTAACCATCGCCTTCTTCAACATTGATTTCATATGTGAATCTCTTTTCTTCTTCAACATATCTTTCTTCATCTGGTATTACTAAATCCATAACTGGTATTTCTGAAAGCATTCTTGCAGCTTCCTTTACAACTTCATCCACACCAGCTTTAGTTGCTGCAGACATTTTATATACTTTATCAAAACCTAGCTCTTTAACTTTCTTTTCAAAATCCTCAAATACAGCTTCATCATAAAGCATATCTGCTTTATTAGCTACAACTATTTGTGGTCTATCCCAAAGCTTTACAGAATACTTTTTAAGTTCTTCATTGATCTTAACAAAGTCTTCAAAGGCATCTCTTCCTTCTACACCTGATATATCTACAACATGTATTAAAAGCCTAGTTCTTTCTATATGTCTTAAGAAATCTAATCCTAAACCAACACCTTCTGCAGCACCTTCTATAATACCTGGAATATCAGCCATTACAAATGAACTTATTCCTTCTGCTTTAACAACACCTAAGTTTGGCTTTAAAGTTGTAAAGTGATAGTTAGCTATCTTTGGTTTAGCAGCTGTTACCGTTGAAAGTAAAGTTGATTTACCTACATTAGGGAATCCAACTAATCCAACGTCAGCAAGTAATTTTAACTCTAAAGTTAAGTTTCTTTCTTCCCCTGGCATTCCTGGCTCAGCAAAATGTGGCGCTTGTCTTGTAGGTGTACAGAACTTACAGTTACCTTTACCACCTTTACCACCTCTAGCTATTACAAAAGTATCATCTTTATGAGAAAGATCTGCAATAACCTTATTGCTTTCAAAATCTCTAATTATAGTTCCCATTGGAACTCTTATGTATAAATCTTCTCCATCTTTACCGTAACATTTAGACCCTTGACCGTTACCGCCACTT
>JAFNXG010000181.1 GCA_017383505.1 Clostridium sp. | reverse complement strand
ATAACTTTAAAGGGAATAAATTTAAAGTATGAATTAAATTTAGAACCATATAATACTTTTGAATATTATGCAGAAAATATACAAAATGTATTAAATACATTAGATGAAGATGATGAAGGTGAAGAAGATGACAGTTGGGGCGAGGGTACAGAGTTTGATCCAGAAAAGACTCATGACATTTGGGAAGAACAAGAAGTATTAGATGAAAAAACTATTAGAGAATTTACAGAAAAATTTATAAGTAATTCAGAAAAAGGACAAATTCCTATTCATATCGAAGGTATGATAGCTTCATTAAAAAAGAGCAAGGGAGAGTTGCCATGGAACTTATACCTTAAAAAGTTAATGGGAACTGTTGAAAGTAATAGAAAGAAAACTATAACTAGAAGAAATAGAAGGCAGCCAAATAGATTGGATTTAAGAGGTGAGCTTAGAAATCATAAAGCTGAAATAGCAGTTGCAATTGATATAAGTGGAAGTATAAGTGACGAAGAGTTTAAACAAGCTATAAAGGAAGTCCTTTCTATAGTTAGAAATTATAATCATGAAATTACTATTATAGAATGTGATAAAGAAGTTAAGCGTGCGTATAAAGTTAAGAATATAAATGATGTACAAGAAAGATGCTCAACAGGTGGTGGAACAAACTTTACTCCAGTTTTTGAATATGCTAATAGTAAAAATATTAATTTATTAGTTTATTTTACTGATGGTAAGGGCGAGAAAAAACTAGGGGTAATACCTAGAGGATATAGAGTTTTATGGGTTATTTCAGGAAGAGGAGATGAACTTTCTTTAGAAAAACCTCATGGAGCAGTTAAAAAGCTTAAAAAGATTGAAGTTAAGGATACATCTGTTGATATGAAAGATGTTAGAACTGATGGATATTCAATGAATAATCAAGAACCTATTTTTTAATTAAGTAATATATATAGGGTATAGAATAATTTATTATTATATAAGTTATTTTATATCCTTTTATGTTTACTTAATTAATATTGTTAGATTACTGTTAATATATATTCTTTTAAAAGTCTATTGAAATTAAAGTTTGGTTTAATAGAAAAGTGTATAGAATTTATGGTTAAAATTTATAATATATAATAGATTAAATGTATAAAAGGAGAGAGATATTTATGGACATAATAGAAAAAAGTATAAACAATAAAGTTGTGATAGTTACTGGTGGAACTAGAGGCATTGGGTTTGCAACAGTAAAGGCTTTTTTAGATAACGGAGCAAAGGTTGCGTTGTGTGGCTCAAGAGAAAATACTGTAAATAAAGCACTAACTGAGTTGAAAGCAATGAGTAGTAATTATGAGGTTTTAGGATTCTATCCTGACTTATTAAAAATATCAGAAATAGAAAGTATGATGGATGAAATAGAAAATAAGTGGGGAAAAATTGATATATTAATTAATAATGCAGGAATAAGTGATAACGTAAGTATATATGCTCAAGATGATAAACATTTTGAAAAGGTAATAGATATAAATGTAAAAGCAGTATTTAACTGCACTAAGATAGCTGCAGAAAAAATGAGAAAAAATAAATATGGTGTTATTTTAAATACAAGTTCAATAGTAAGTATAAATGGCCAAAAAACTGGTGTAGGATATCCAACATCTAAGTTTGCTGTAAATGGAATTACTAAATCTTTAGCTAGGGAGTTAGGTAAGGATGGAATAAGAGTAAATGCAGTAGCACCAGGAATAATTGCAACTGATATGGTAGCGGCTTTAGATCAAAATATGATAAAAGCAATGGAAGCTAATGTGCCAGTAGGAAGACTTGGAGAACCAGAAGATATAGCAAATGCATTTTTATTCTTGGCATCAGATATGGCAAGTTATATAAGTGGTGCAATATTATCAGTTGATGGCGCAACTGTAATTTAGATAAATATAAATAAAAAAATATAAATAAGGGGTTATAGACTAAGTGTTTAGAACTCCTAATTTTTTATAGTAAATTGTTAAAACCAATGAAAAATATAGTTAAAATTTATTTTAATTTTAACTTATTATAGGAGAGTAGATGTGGATAATTTAAGTAAGTATTTTGAAGATTTATCAATAAGAAGTGAAGCAAGAGCTATTAAGGTATCAATAGCAACATTAATAGCTGTATTTATAGGCAACCATTCTAAGTATATAGATACAACAACTACATGTTTAACCGTATATTTAGTTTATGCAATGTTTTTTACAGTTTCAGGTTCAAGAAATTATGCTAAACAGAGGATATTATCAAATTTATATGCTTTAGTAGTAAGTATAATTATAGGGTTTATTTTCAAATGGAATATGTATGCTTTAGCTATAGTATTTTTCTTAATTATGATTGTATACTATAAGTTTAATTTAGATGGAAAGATTAGTTTATTAAGTACTGGAGCAGCAGCAATTATATTTTATGCAGGAGCTACACCAAATACAATAGTACATAGATTTATAGCTTTAGCCGTAGGATTTACCATTGCTATATTAACAAATGAAATTATATTACCTACTAATAATGGGCTTCTTGTACAGAAAAATCTTAGAAGAATTGAAAAGTACATTTTTAAAGCACAAGATTCTATAATCAAAAATAAAAGTATAAGAAATATAGATAGTAAGAAGTTGTTAAATGATATAAAAAATAGTAGTGAAGATATAGCATTATTAGAAAAGGAGATTAAATCAAGAGCTTTTAGAAATCATTTAAGAAATTATGTGGATAAAGTAAAAATATTTAGAGAGTTAAATAAGGTATGTAATACAGCTTATGCTATTATAGATTATTTAAATGCAGAGGAAGATTCTTTTAATACTTTAACACATATAGAGAAAGACTTTGTAATAGATGTTTTAACCGAATTGAGTAATGCGCATAAGAGGTTAGTAAATAATATAATTAATGATAATAGAGAAGAAATAACAGAGATGGAAGTTATAAATTATAAAATTGTAAGCTTTAGAAATAATTTTAAAATTATTTTAATGTCAAAACTTTTACAATATCAAGAGGGATTAAATACATTAGCTAGAGTTGCAAAATAATATGCAAAACAACTTAATTTTATTATAATGAGTATAAAAATACTCATTTTTTTTACTTAAAAATAGGAGGTTTAACTTTGGAAAAAACATATATGTTTGATAATTACATATCTATAGGTCGTAATTTTATGACTGAAAAGAATTATTTAAAGGCTTTAAAGTTTTTTAAAAAAGCATATAATTGCCCAGAAGGCAAAGAAGATATAGATTTAATTTTAGATTTAGCATTTCTTTACGATAAAATATCATATTTTGATTTAGCTGAAAAAATGTATAGAAGAGTATTAGAGATAGATAAGAATAATGCAATTGCTTATTATGGGTTAGGTATTATTTACGATGATGATGGATTATATGAAGAGGCTATAGAATGTTATAAAAAGGCTATAGAAAATGATAATAAATATGAAAAGGCATATTTCTTTTTAGCTAATGCTTATGATGAATTAGGAAATAAAGAAGAAGCAATAAAAAATTATAAAGTAGTTTTGCAGTTAAATGAAAAAGATTTATGGGCAAATGCTAATTTAGGATGTATTTATGATGAGTTAGGAGATACAAAACTTGCTTTAGAATATATGGAAAAAGCTCTTGAAATAGATAAAAATCATTTTAGAATATTATTTAATATGGGTGTATTTAATAATAAGTTGGGTAATGAGGAGTTAGCGGAAGAATACTATAAGAAATCAATAGAGGAAAATCCATATTACCCATATAGCTATTTAAATTATTCAGTAATGTATAGAGAAAAAGAAGATTATAAAAAAGCTATTGAAATAATTAATGAAGGTATATCAGCTAATGAAGAACAAGGATTTTTATATTATAATAGAGCTTGTTTTTATGTAGGAATAAATGAATTAGAGCTAGCTTTAGATGATGTTCTTAAATCTATAGAATTAAATGATTTCTTTGAAGATTATATGAAGGAAGATGAAGAACTTAAGCCTATTAGAGAGTTAGAAAGATATAAAAATATATTTGAAAAATAAGAAGTTATTATTTTATTTTTGTATATTTACGTGATATGTTACTATGAACAATAAAATTAGTAACTTGAGAACCAAAAATAAAAATATTTTAAAGTTATTATACTTAAATTATAAGTATAATATTATTAAGAATAAATTATATTAGAAAAAGTTATGGAGTTGTGAAGAAAATGAAGTTAAAGAAAGTGTTAATAGGTATAACAAAATCAGATATAAGAAATTTTTTAAAGTTACAGGATAAAATTAATATAACAGATATTTTTATAAATGAAGATTTAAGATTGATAGGATATTTTGAGTTTCTTGGAATGAATATTAATACAGAAGTGGAGCTAGCTTTTTCAAAAATAGAGGGGAATAATATTTATATAAATATTAAAAGTTTTAAAATCTTAAAGATGAACATATTAAATTCTATTTCAAAGAAAGTTTTTAATTATGTAATTAATGCTTTCTCAAATATAGAAGGTGTTAGTTTTGAGAATAATTATTTTAAATTAGAGGTATATAAATTAATAGATAGATACTATAAAGAACATAACTTAATAGATTTAAATAATATGGAGATACTTGATATAGTTATAGAAAATAAAGAAATAGAGCTTACTTTTGGAGGAATAGATATAGATACTAAAGTTATTAGAAAAGAGTATGGAGTAAATGAAGTTCCATATGTTGAAGCTGAAATAGTAAGTGATGGTGAATAAATTTGATATAATTAAATAGTAAATATTATTTTTTATATAAAAAAGTGTATGAGGGGGAGCACATACACTTTTTAGAGAGTAATATATTTAAATTTTTTTTAGGGATATCTATATTATTACCAGATTTTTTGTGTTTAAACATAAAAATAAAAGTTTATATCTAGAATTCAAAAAAATTTATAGAGAGGTTTATAATTAATGGGTACAATAATATATTTAACAAGACATGGAGAAACTGAATGGAATATAGAGAAAAGATTACAAGGAAGAGGAGATTCACCGTTAACAAAGTATGGCATACAAAGGGCTAAAGAGCTAAGAGACAGAATAAAAAATATAGATATAGATGTTATATATTCTAGCCCTATAAAAAGAGCTTTAAATACAGCAAATATACTAAGAGGTAATAAAAATATAGATATAGTAACAGATGATAGTCTTATGGAGATGTGTTTTGGGGATTATGAAGGTAAAAAGATAGATATTGTACAAGAAGAAAATCCTAGTTGGGATATAAATCTTATAATGCAAGGTAATGTTGAAATTTGTGCACCTAATGGAGAAAACTTAAAAGAGGTTAGGGAAAGAATTTCTAAGTTAATGAATAAAATAATAGCTGAAAATATGGGGAAATCTATTTTAATTGTTACTCATGGTATAACTTTGAAGGCTCTTATGTATTATTTTAAAGATAAAGATGTTAATTCAGAAGTAATGGGACAAGCAACTTTAACTAAGATAAATATAGATGAAAAAAATAATTTTTATATAGAATTTAAAAATGATGATAGCCATTTTAGTATAAAAATATAAATGAATAATAAAACCTCCTT
>JAFNXG010000023.1 GCA_017383505.1 Clostridium sp. | reverse complement strand
TTAGATAACTCTGTTCTTTTAGCATATTCTTTTAATACTTCTTCTTTAACATATCCATTTAAGTCTATTTGAATGTCTCCAATAATTAAATCATTTATTTGCTTAAGTATATCAATAACTATATCATCAATAGCTTGCATTCCTTCGTTAAACTGTTCTATGTCAAATACGTCTGTCTCTGGTTTATTCCATATAGGTAAACCTAACTTATCGGTATATTTCATTATATCACCTCTATTGATTTATATTGCATAATGATACTACATTAGGATTATTATCATGCATTATTATAAACTCCTTAATTAGTTCGTAATATTATTCATTATTTCTTATATTAATATTAGTTACGCTTATTGTTTTATCTGTCTTTGATGTTGTTAACAATTGATACCCATTAATCATTATTCCAGATTTACTTTTATCACCTACAGTATCTTTACTGAAATTTTCTGTATAAGTCACTCCTTTGTAAACATTATTACTGGTAAAATTATCAATTGGTTCATATGCAGGTGAAGCAGATGTTTTATATATGTTTATTCCATATAATCCAATAGTGCTAGTATTAATTATTAAATTATTATTTGTAAAAGTATCAATACAACTTCCTAAAGCAATTATAGAATTTGTGCCATCTAAGCCATTTTCAAATAAGGTGTTACAATTTATGTTTGCATATCTACAATTAATTACATAAATGGCAGATTGAGTTGAGTCTTTTATAATGTTATTTGATATTGTTAAATAATCAGTTTTATTTATACTCATTCCATTGGCTTTTATTTTATTAACTCTATTATTTATTATACTTATATTTGAACAATTACTTGTATATACTAATCGTCTAGTATCGTTTAGAATATTATTACTTATATTAACGTTGTCACATTGAAGTAACCCAATACAATCTTGTCCATTTATCGAACTATTTTTAACATCGTTACAATTAATAAAAGTATTATTTGTTATATTTACATCTTTTATTCTATAACCATCTAATCCTCTTATTGATACAATAGGATTTTCAGAAGAATTATAAATAAAACCTTCAAATACGTTATTATCTATTATAATAGTTTTAGAAGGGAATTTTATTCCATCAGTTGTTTGTGTAGAAGGAGTTTGATGTGCTGAATTTACATCATATACCGCAGAAAGCGTATCAATAAGAATAGCCCCTACATTGTTTCCTTTTTTATTTATAAAAGTATTCCCTCTTATTTGCATATTACTAGCATTTGGCATGTGTATCATTCTATATTCAGTATCAATAAATGTATTATTTTCAATTATTATAGCTTCATGATAACAATTCCAACTACTATGTGTTCCAAACGCATTAAATCCAGTAGATGTTCCATCATTATCATTAGGTTTAAAAATGCAATTTCTTACAATTATACCATAACTAGTTGTGCCATCAGCACCACTAAAAGAAGGAGCACCAGGTTTACTAGCAATATCATATTGAATACATTCAGCGTGTATTCTATCTGGTGAAGAAAGATAGCGTCCTTCAAAAACACAATTTTCAACTAAACAATTATTAACTCCTTGTAAGTCCAGTATGTGTGAGTCAATCATACAATCAATAAATTTCATATTTTTGAATGTTAAGTTTTTTACTTTTTGAACAACAATACCCAATCCTAATTTACAACCATCGAATACACCACCATCAAATGTAATATTTTTAGCAGTATAACCATAAGGTTGTCCATCAGCTATTCTATTTATGGCAAATGTTGTTTGTGAGCCTAATCCTCCTTTTTTAGTTATAATACAACCATCTTCAAAGAATACATAGGTATTAGAATAAACATCAATATAATTTCTTATATAATATTCACCTGTAGGAAATGTTATTTTACCCCCTCCATTATCTCTTACGTAATTAAATATTTCTTGTATTTTTGAAGTAACGTCTGTATTACCAGTATTATCAATTTCATAATCTCCAATATTTATATTTAGAGATTTAATCATATCCAATTTTGAATTAATTATTTCAATATCATTAGATAAGTTTATATCTTCTTGTTCTAAAGATTTATTATATCTATCTACTCTTTGAGAAAGAGCATATAAATTATTAGATACTACAGTAACATCTTCTTTCTTAGCATAATCACTTCCATTACCTATGGCATCGAATATACATTGTTTAATAAAGTCTTCATTTATCTTATCTTGTGCATAAATCTTTATACATTCTTCTACTTCATCTTCAGTTAAAGTATAATTATTTAATTGCTCTAATATGTTTTTAAACATATCATTTACTTCATCTCTATTATAGTAATTAAGTAATTCTGTGAATGCAGGATTATTAACACTACCTATAGCAGGTTGTACATAGTAATATATATTTTCTGTAGTTGTTACGTTGTTAAATTGGTCATAGCATATCCAATAAGAAGTCCATAAACCACTATGTTGTGTTTCTTCTGTATCTAATATAACGGATACTATTCCTTTAGGTTCATCTATTACAACTCCTGTTTTTTCTGTTATAACATTTCCATCATACGCAAACTTAATTTTGCAAGAGCAACCTTCTATAGGAACTGGTTTCTTATCGGCATCTATAAATTGTGTTAATATTTCAACACCAAAGTCTCCTTCAGTAACTATAATTTGTTGATTAGTCTTAGCCAACTATATCACCTCATTAATATAATTTTATTTTATATTCATAAGTTTTTATAGGTTTAACCATATTTATATTAGTTGTATTAAGCTTAAAAGCAGATTTATTTTCCATAATAACTTCCATGTCTAAACCTTTTAATTTATCTGGTGTTTTAGTAGATAATTCTTTAACAGTTATCATATTCTATTTTCACCTCATACTTACAACCATTAACAAAATTACTGTTTGGTTTTATATTAAACTGAAGATGAGCTACTTCATCTTTATTTAAATCAAATGGTTCTGTAACAAAGTTATCTACAAATTCTTTAGATAATAAATATACTTTAATATTATAAGCAGTAAACTCTCCAGAGTTCTTTATATAAACATCTAAATTTACTCCTTTACTTCTTACTACAGAATTAATATTACCCATCTTATATATATAAGTATCTTGAACTTTTGTTAATTCTTCTGTACAAGAAGAGTTAGAGTATATTCCTACTATAGGTCTTCCCATAATCATCACCTCTTAAAAAGTATATAAAAAAAAGAGAGTGTATGTCCACTCTCTAATCATTAGTGACTAACAGCCACCTTATGCTTTTGGTTTAATAGCGATTAATCCTCTAAAGTCAGAAACTCCAAAAGAATATCTCATATAACCATTATATTTTTGAACAAAACTATCAAACTCTTTCTCTCTATTAAATTCAGGTTTAACTCTCCAGAAGAAGTTAGCTTCATGGTTTTTACTATCCATTAAGAAGCAAGCATTAGAGTTAGTTAAGAAGTCCCAAACTACTATCTTTAATTTACCAGAAAGAACGTTGATATCGTTAAAGTCTGTACCAGGTCTAGCACTAGTCTTTAATAATACTGAAGCTGTATATTCTAAGTCTGGAGGAACTACTAAAGTATCAAAATTCATAACAATTAATTTACCTGCTTCATCTACTTGTTTCTTACCAAGTAATAGAGCTTGTTTTAAAGTTTCTTCAGTTAAACTACCATCAATTAAGTTATCTCCTTTAGCAGTAATAGGAGTACCATCAGCATTCTTAGTTTCTACTAGTGGGTGAGCATGTGAAAATAATGGTTGCCCATCATAAATTTTAGCAGTAGGAGTAGCTACTAAAGCATTATTAAATAATGAAGCAGCGTCTTGTTCAACCTTATATCTACCTGCTCTAGCTAAGTCTGCAGGTAACTTTTCTATTGTAGAATACATTTCATCATCTACAAACTTTCTTTCAACTGCAAATCCAGAAGCAAATTCTTCATGGACATATGTTCTTTCTAAACCTGGGTGAATTTTTTGATATTCAACTGTAGGCATCTTAGCAGTATCACCTATAGTAGTAAATGAATTACCAAATTGTTTCCAAGGTCTGAATGCACCTAATCCATATTCTGTTTCTTTAGCTTTACTTGAAGTCTTAACATGATAAATCTTAGAATATTGTTCTGGTACTTCTTTAAGATTATCATAGAAGACCCTTCTTAACTTAGGTTCTAATAAAGCACCAAAGTCGTTTTCTTGGTGAGTATCAGCTCCAGTCATACCTGATGTAGGAGCTAATAATAACCATTTTTTAATTTGTTCCATCTACATCACCTATTATTCTCCCTTATAGTTAGGGTTTTTATATTTAGCATATTCAGAATACTCCATACCAAGTTTAGTAGCCATAGCTTTTTCTATTTCACTTAAGCCATAGTTGGTATCTGTATCATTAGTAACATCACCATTTGTAATAAGTGTTTTGGTAGTACCATTATTAGTTTTTATTTCTTGAAGCAATTGCTCTTTCATCTTAGCTACTTCAGCTTTGATATAAGCATCTGCGTTCTTACCTTTATTATAATAATAAGCAGTTTTTAAGTCTACTTTTAAGTCATTAGCAGTCTTAAGAAGTTCAACATCTTTAACAGAAGGGTCATTAGCCATAATATCATTTAATTCCTTTTCTATAGCTTGTATCCTTAATTGTTGTTTTAACTCTTTAATTTCTGCTTGAACTGGGTCTAAATCTTTAGTCTTAGTTTCTTTATCTAAACCTAAAGCTTGTTCTTTTTCTCTTAAAGCCTGTAATAATTCTGGATTACTCTTAAGATAGTTTTGTAACTCTAAAGCATCTTTAGCTTCTTGTTTAATCTTTTCTACCTCTTGAACCTTTTGAGAATAATCACTTTGTCTTAAGCCAGAGTTTCTAAACTCTCTTATTTGGTCTATAGTAAAATCTTCTCCATCTATATTATATGAAGTAGGAGTATCTTGTACATCTGGTTCTGTTTGTTCTACAGTATCCTCTGGTATTTCTACTGTATCTGTAGGTTCAGCACCTTCATCTCCTCCAACATCTTCTGGAGCTAAAAATAAATATTCATCTAACATTTAATCACCTCTTCTTTTAGGATATTACTTTTATATAATAACTATTCCTTTTCTTCTTGTAAAGTTTCTTCAGATTGACCACTTAATTCTTGTACTATTCTTATCATCTTAAGAACATCTGGTTGCTTTTTAATTAACTCATTAAGCTCTTTATCATCTAATTGTTGGATATAAATAATAAAGTCTTCTACAGTCATGTTATCTAAATCTATTTCTTTAACATCTGCTTGTAAATCAGCCTTTTCTTTCTCTAAAGCTAACTTACCTTCTATATCTAATCTCTTAGCTTCCATTTGTGCTTGTTGGTTCATCATGAAGTTCTTTTCAGCTTGAGTTTGTTGAATAGCCATTTGAACTTGAGCATTATTTTGTTCCATTTCAGCCATTTGCATTTGTTGTTCTGCTTGTCTAAGTTTTTCTTCTTCAAACCTAGTGATAATATCTTCTGCATTATCAAGGTCAGCATACTCTATAATTGTCCTTCTGTCTAGAACTGGAAGACCATCTTCAGCAGGAGTTTGTGCTAATTGCATAATTATATCAAATCTAGCAGATTTATTAACAGGCATAGTACTACCAGATTTAATCTTAACATCAAAGTCGCCATCTATTACATCTCTAGTAACTGTTTTAAACACTACATTCTGTCCATCTATCTTAATTGGTACTGTATTTGGTTCTGCATGACCTCCCATTACTCTTATTTGTCTAGGAAGAGTCCAAAATTGTTGCATTCTTTTGAACCACATATTACCTAAGTCCTCTAATAATTTCTCTAAAGCTTGTATTTTAAGCCTTATTCTACCTTGAGAACTTTCTTGCAATGCCTGAATAGCAGTACCTGAAGTAACAGACATAGGTCTTTCACCTCTTGTAGCATCGAATACACCAGATATTACTTGAATATCATATTTTAAATCATTAGCTACGGTTTGTAAGTAGCTAGGCATAGCAGGAGGAGCTTCTCTTCTAACTTCAGAACCTCTATTTTTCTTTAATAATAATCCTGGAGCATTAGTAATAGTGCTAGTATCTACACCACTATCCTTATCTACTAGAGTCCAAGGATTAGCATTAAGTTTAGCATTATCTAATAAAGAATTATATAAATTATTTATTTCTTTTTGAGGTGCTATTAACTGTTCTACCTCTGACATTCCCCAAAAGTTATTAGGTACAGAATAACATCTCCAAGTAACAAAAGGAAATTGACCATCATCATAAGGGTTTTCCTCATCAGAAAGAACTATATCTCCACCTAAAATAGTTCTTCTTCCTTTAGGATACCTCATTTTCTTTATTTTATACTTATTTCCTTCTTCATCTTCTTCTATAGACTCATCAAAAGAATAATCTCTAAAGTAACATTCTAAATATAATACTTGGTTTCTTATGTCACCAGTTTCTTTATTAAATGTTAACTCATCTTGCATAGTAGAAGTAGCTTGTTCCCTAAGTTCTTCAGCTTTATCTGGATATGCTTTCATTAGCATACCTACTGGCTTATAGGTAGCATATATACAATATTCAGCATCTTCTATATTAGTAGCCATAGGGTCTATAAAGAAGTTAAATGGAGATATAACTACTGGTTCTATTTCCCCTTGCCCTTTAGAAGATTTACCATTCCAAAATAAACCAACTATAAAAGTACCAAATATAAGACCTTGAGTTATACTATCCATAAGCTTTGGAACTAATCTAGTTCTATCCCATTCATAATCTAAAGCTTCCTGTATTAGCTGGCTCTTATAAAAACCTTCTTCCTTAGTAGGTAACACTATAGGTTTAGGCATATTAGTTAACATTATAGGTTTAACTGTTTCTACAGTAGAGAATATATGGTTTATTTTAGCA
>JAFNXG010000022.1 GCA_017383505.1 Clostridium sp. | reverse complement strand
ATAATTAAAAAATAAGAGTTAACAAAGGTTAACTCTTATTTTTTAACTATTCAATTTATCCATTAATTAAAAATATAATATAATTAAATAATATATGCTAATACATGAAATACCTAAATAATCTTATCATAATTTTTTTATCATTATTTTGTCTAAAATATTAATCTGCATTTCTCTTAAGTTCATAAAATAATTAATTATTAAACTAAATATAACTAATATAATAAAAGTATATTTAAAATTTACTAATAACATATAGCATATTGTTATCCAGAATAATTGTAAAAATCCTTTTGATTTATACTTTGATGATAACCCATTCATAACAAAAGAAAATGAATCCTTTAGTATAAAGTATATTACAACTATTCTTATTCCACCTGTTACAATATTAAAATATGCAAAATTAAACTGCATTACTGTACTCTTTAATACTTCATATAATAATAAATATAAAATACCCACAAAATATGTTTTCTTGCTGCAACATATATATGATCCATACTTTTTAAAGTTTTTTATAATAATATATTTTTCATTAGTATATTTATTTAATATATTAAGTTTCTTTCCAATAAATAAGGTTCCTATGTATACAACTAATATAGTGCTTATTGGTAATGATGCAACTAATATACTAAATAAAATCTCCATCTGCTTCTCATCTACTGTAGGAAATAATACTTTATAACTATCAAAATCCTTTATAAAACTATATCCAGTTAATTTAGAAAAATAAATATCAATCAACACCATAATAAAACACCCACAAATTGCTGAGTAAAAGAAATCATCAAATATTGTTCCTTTTCTTATTATAAAATATCCACATATCAAGCCCATTATGATTCCTTGAGTCATCCAAATTGCAGAAGGTATATCCCCTATTGCTAAGCTAACAATAAGTAATGAAGTTATAGATGTTAATATTGTATATTTATAACCTAATCTAATATAGGTCAAACAAATAAAAATTGGCACTACCATATCTAAATACATAGTATATGCTATTCCTGTATAAATAGCAGTAATACTACTTACAACTAATAATGCTGATAATACTGCTGCTTCTGTTAAACTCTTTGTTTTCAATTTTTATACACTTCTCTTTCCTAGTACTTTTATAAAGTTATTTTTTCTCTTGTTTTATTAAAATAATACTTTATTTTTTGCTTAAAAAGAAATTTTATTTAAAACTTTTTCCTTATAGTATTTATTTAATCCTTCAAAGGTTGGTTCTATTCCTGCTTTAATACATTGTTCCACATAATACTTTAAAACATAAATACTCATTTATTTAACACCTCTTTAAGACTTTTTTATTTATTTATGTTTTAATATATGTAATAAGAGTTATGTAAATTACTAAAAATAATAAAAAAATAAATTTGTAGGTGAAAAATGAATTATATAATTTTTGATTTAGAATACAATCAGCAACATCCTGATGATATTAAAGCTTCTGAGCCTAAGCCACCATTATTATTTGAGATAATTCAAATTGGTGCAATAAAAATAAATAAAAACTTAAATTTAGTTTCTACTTTTAATTCTTTAATTAGACCTAATTTACACTTAAAACTTCATCCTTATGTAGAAGATATAACTAAAATTAAAATTGAAGATTTGATTAATTCTGATGATTTTAAAAATGTCTTTAATGACTTTATTAGATTTATAGGTAAAGATGATTATACTTTTGTTGTTTGGGGAGGCTCAGATATAAAAGAGTTAATTAAGAATATAGAGTTTCATAACCTTGACTCATCTAGAATTTCAAATAAGTATATAGATATTCAAAGCTATACTAGTAAATTATTAAAGCTTCCAAAAGGACAAAGAGTAAGTTTAAAAAACGCAGTTGAAGCTTTTAACATACCTGTAGAGGGCGATTTTCATGATGCATTTTTTGATGCTCACTATACTTGTGAAATTTTTAAGTCTGTTCATAATAAAAATTTAACTCCTACTACTTTTGTTAAGAACTCTGAAAAACGTCCTAAAGTAAAAAAAGAAAAGCTTGATTCTGAAGCTTTAATTAATGAATTTGAAAAAATTTATAATCGTAAAATGTCTAAAGAAGAGATTAAGATGATTAGACTTGCATATTTTATGGGAAAAACTAAACAATTCCTTTTAAAAGATGAATAATTTACCATAAAAATAGGTAATCTAATACTAAAGGAGGCTACGTATATGTTGCTTGTTTTAGGAAAAACTATATGGATTACTATAAAGCTTATATTTTTGATATTATACTTTGGTATAAAAATATTATCTAAAATATTTTATTTTATTCTTAAGAAACCTTACTTAAGATTTCCTTTTTTACTATCTAGTTTAGGTTATCTATTTAGTGTTAATTTTAATACTTTAGCTACTATTTACTTTATTTATTTAATGCATTTATCTGCATTAAAACTTAATATATATAATAAAATTTATATTGATTTAAAATATCTTTGTGATAAACTTTATAACTCTTATAAAGTATCACACTCTTTAAGATCATTAAAAAATGATACTATAATTTTAAATAATATTCATTTAGAAAATAATGATGATGAAAACTGTGCTATAGATGAATTAGTTATTACTAATAGTGAGATTTTTGCCATAAAAACATTAAATCTTCCTTATGATAATTATATAAATAACATTAGCAATAAGTATAATTCTGATTTAATAATTGATTTAAGCTTACTAGATACAATTTTTGAAGAATGTTCAAATAGCTATAATATTTTACAAGAAATATTATCTTATGATATCCCTATAACTAATATTATTGCACTTCCTCAAGAAAACTGTGTTATTAAAGACAATATAGATTTTGATACTCCTATTATAACTACAAAAGATTTATCTTATTATATAAAAAGCAAAATCAATAAAAATGCTAAATATTCCCCATTGAATATAAAAGAAAATTTATTAGAAAATAAAACTTGGATATTTGATACTTTAATTTCAAATCTTCAAGCATTTTATTCTCATACTAAACTATTAATAGCATTTTTATTTATATTCTTACTAAGTTATTATATCTATATAACATTTGTATCTTATGTATTTTTTAAATTTATATTAGCAAATAATTGATTTAATAAAAAAATTGAAATCATAAATAAATGATTTCAATTTTCTTATTACTTCTTTATCTAACTTTAACTATCATTTAAAGTTTATCCTAACATTTCATATCCATCCATGTTAGTTTGTTTTACAATATTATTATAAACCTCTTTTATATCATCTGCATTATTATCAAATGCTAATGTTTCTAATAATGAATCTAGAATTATAATTATATCTTTTTTATTTAAATCTATATTCATAAAACCCTCCTTATCCCATAGTATTATTTACTAAGTTCAATAAACTTCTCTATATCTTCTTGTATAGTTTTTAAAGAATTCTTCCAGAATTCCTTATTATGAATATCTATTCCAACTTCTTTTGTTATATCTGCAATTTTATTTTTTCCTGTTATAGATAATAATCTTTCATATTCTGATGTAAAACTACTTCCTTTTCTTAAATACTCAGCATATAAGCCTTTTGCAAATAATAATCCAAATGCATAAGGGAAATTATAGTAGTTATATTCAGCGTCATAATAGTGTGGTTTCCATGCCCACATATATGGATGTAAATATTCTGGATCTAATCCATCACCATAAGCTTCTTTTTGTGCTTTTAACATTAAATCTTTGATTTCATCTACTGTTAATGCACTTTCTTTTCTAGCTTCAAATACTGATTTTTCAAATAAAAATCTTGAGTATATATCTACTATTACTTGTGTACAATCACAAATTTCTGCTTCTAATATTGCTAATGCCTCTTCTTTATTAGCTTCTTTTATGGCTGCCTTTTTTATTATAGTTTCACAAAATGTAGATGCTGTTTCTGCAATAGGCATTGGATAATCAGAATTTAAAATTGCTTCGTTCT
This sequence comes from Clostridium sp., assembly GCA_017383505.1. Lineage (GTDB taxonomy): Bacteria > Bacillota > Clostridia > Clostridiales > Clostridiaceae > Clostridium. The sequence goes on along the minus strand of JAFNXG010000022.1, from coordinate 6,388 downwards.
TTAAGCATTCACCATGGAACCCATGACCTAGTTCATGTGCCATAGTAACAACATCTCCAAAACTTCCACCATAATTTAATAAAATTCTGCTTTCACCTATAAAATGAAGTCCAGCACAGAATGCCCCTCCAACTTTTCCTTCTCTAGGTTCTACGTCTATCCATTCATTGTCTATTGCTCTTTGTGCAAAATCCCCTAAATGTTTACTAAATGTTCTAAAGTTTTTTACTACGAATTTTGCTCCCTCTTCATATGTAAACTTCATATCTGCTTTTGATATAGGCGCATATAAATCATAAAAAGGTAATCCATTTTTATGTCCTAGCATTTCAGCTTTTCTTCTTAAATACTTTCTAAATATAGGTAAGCTTTCTTTCATTGCTTCTAACATTGCATTTAATGATTCTTCATCCATTCTTGAATCTAAAAGAGTTTTTTCTAAGGGTGACTTATAGCCTCTAAGATCACAAATAGTTATTACTTCTCCTTTTATTCCATTTAAAGCAGCAGCAACCCCTTCTTCAACCTTCTTATAAGATTTTATTTCAGCTTCGTATGCTCTCTTTCTTACCTCTGCTGACTTATCATCAGACATATTTAATACTACTGTCAATGGATACTCTTTAACTTCTCCATCTTCCTCTATTTCAACCATTAATGAAGATATTAAATTATCTTTAAGCTTACTCCAAGCATTAGAACCTGTATTTTTCATATTTGCAATAATATTTTCTTCTTTATCGCTTAATAAATATTTACTTTGCTCTACAATGTTCTTTAACATAAATCTATGAGCTTTAAGTAATTCTGATTTTTCAATTATATCATCAATATTATTTATATTACTTATATATCTCTCTAATTTAGTTGATGCCTCTACTAAGTTAGTTAACTTCTTTTCAAGAATATCAGAATACTTTAGTGCCACAGAATTCTTTGTATTAACACTAATGCTTAATTGTATAAATGCTCCTAATTTATTGATAAGCTCTGTTAATTTAGAATATTTTTTTATATAATCTTCTAATTTTTCTAATATATTCTCTTCACTATTTATAACTTCATCTGCCCATATATTAATTTCATTAATTTTGTTTGTAAGCCTATTCATATCAATTTTAAATTCTTCACTTTCAAATGATACATATAGTTCTTTTAAACTCCAATTTAAGCTCATTTATAATACTCCTTTCCATATATAATGTTATTATAATTATATAATGTTGTTGTAAAAAATTACAACTAAAATAAAAAGCAAAGTAAACTCTTATTTTACTTTGCTCTATTTTATATAAGTTATTTATTTTTTTATTTTAACTTGAAGTTTTTCTATCCAACCTTTATTATACTTTAATGAAATATAACCTATTATACTTATTATTAATGCTCCAACTGCATCTACAAATAAATCTATCATTGTATCTGTTAAAGCTGCTCTTCCTATTAATTGTGTTCCATTTTCTAAAGCAAACTTTTGCATATTTAGTCCTAGTAATCCATCAAAGGTAAATTCATAGAATTCCCATACTACTCCTAAAGTTACTGCAAAACAAAATGAGAATACTGCTACAAATAATGGACTTAAGTTCATTGGAACCTTCTCTGTCTTATTTAATAATGTTACAAACGAAAATCCTATTGCTCCTATCATTGCACCACTAAATGTATGTAAGATATTATCCCAATTAGGTACATTATAATAAAAACTTTTTACTTCTCCTAAGTATATTGCAGCGTATAAGAAAATTGTATATAAAATTAACATATTTGAAGGTATATTAATTCTTAATTTTTTTTGTAATAATCCTGGTAATAACATTGCAATTACCCCTAAAATACATTGAGATAACATTAATGCATAATCACTTTTTATACGAACAAATGGCTCATTTGGATTTGCTGTAGTAGGTGCCTTATTAATTGCAAAAATCAAAAATACAATTGTAGAAATTAAAGTTATTATTACGAAATAACTAAGAATTTTTTCCCAATTAAACTTTCTTTTAGTCATGCCTCTCTCTCCTTTGTATAAATTTTTTCTAAAATAAATTATATTATTTCAAGTCATAATTCTATAATAAATCCTTTAAAAAGTAAAATGATATATTAAATTTATTGATATGTTCATATTTAAATAAATTTTAAATTCTATATTTACTTTAAATTCTATTTATTGTATTATTTAGGTATAGAAAGTTTTACAAGCAATGATGGAAAGAGTAGTTTTAATAATATCTTTAAGCGAGTAAGGGATAGTGTAAGCCTTATAAGATTAGTTTTAATGAAAAACATTCCTGAGCTTCTAACCGAACAGGTTATACTATATAACCTCATTAGACTTAGACGGGACCCTACCGTTACAATGGGACAGTCTTAAATTTTATTTAAATTTAGTACTGATAGAGTTGGCATTATTATGCAAATTAGGTGGTATCGCGGATTTTACCTTTCGTCCTAAATTTTAGGATGAAAGGTTTTTTTATATTATTTAGGAGGTATTTTTTATGATGCAAGAATCAAAATCTAAAGTTTTCGTACCTGAAAACTACAAATCAAACCTATCATTAATTGATACAGAAATAGCAATAAAAAAAGTAAAAGATTTCTTTGAAACTAAACTTGCTAAAACATTAAATTTAACAAGAGTTTCTGCTCCATTATTTTTAGAAAATGCTTCGGGGTTAAATGATAATTTAAATGGTACAGAAAGACCTGTAAACTTTGATATGTTAGCAATTAAGGGTAGTAATATAGAAATTGTACACTCATTAGCAAAGTGGAAAAGATTTGCTTTACACAGATATAAATTTGAACCTGGAACTGGCTTATATACAGATATGAACGCTATAAGAAGAGACGAAGAATTAGATAACCTTCACTCTATTTACGTAGATCAATGGGATTGGGAAAAAGTCATTACTAAGGAAGAAAGAAATTTAGATACCTTAAAATCTACAGTTAGACAAATATTCTCGGTATTTAAAGCTACTGAAGATTTTATAACAAATGAATATCCAGAGATAGAAAAAATTCTACCTGAAGATATTACTTTTATTACTTCTCAAGAATTAGAAAATATGTACCCCTCCCTTTCATCTAAAGAAAGAGAAAACGCTATATGTAAAGAACATAAAGCCGTATTTATAATAGGTATTGGAGATATATTAAATTCCGGTAATAAACATGATGGAAGAAGTCCAGATTATGATGATTGGTCTTTAAATGGTGATATCTTATTCTATGACCCACTATTTGATTCAGGTATAGAACTTTCTTCTATGGGAATAAGAGTTGACAAAAAAGCCCTTGATGAACAATTACGCAAAGCAAATTGTGAAGATAGACGTGAATTACCCTTCCATAAAGCTTTATTTGAAGATAAGCTTCCTCTTACTATGGGCGGTGGAATTGGGCAATCTAGAATTTGTATGTTCTTTCTAAGAAAAGCTCACATCGGCGAAGTACAAGCTTCTATTTGGGATGAATATACTCATAAACAATGCGAAGCTGCAAACATTGAACTATTATAGAATCTATATAATTTTTAATACTAAAAAACTACAATAATTATAATAAATTATTGTAGTTTTTTTGTTTATTAATTATATTTTAATCGCCCTTACTCATATATACTCTAAAAAAGACTTTAGGAAAATATTGACATTTATTACTTGAAATTATAAAATAACTCTTGTATTAGCACTAGTTAACTGTAAACTTAGTATTACTAAACTTTTAGATATTTTTACAGGAGGTTTTATGAACATCGCATTTTTATTAAGAAAATACCTATCAGTTGGATGGATTTAAATCAATTTATTGGAGGGTTTTATTATGAATATTCAACAATTAGGAAGACACATTTTAGTGGAGTATTACAACTGTGACAAAGAATTATTAAAGAATCATGAGGCTATTGAAAAACATATGAATCAAGCTGCTTTAGAAGCAAATGCAACTATAGTAGCTAGCTGTTTTCATAAATTCAATCCTTGGGGAGTAAGTGGTGCAGTTATAATACAAGAATCACATCTTACAATACACACATGGCCAGAATATGGTTATGCATCAGTAGATTTATTCACTTGTGGTAATAGTATCAATCCTTGGAAAGGATTTAAATACCTTGAAAAGGCATTAAATGCAGATAGAAGTGAATCTACAGAGGTTTCTAGAGGACTAGTTGATAAAATTATAACCTTTGGTAATGGTGAATATAATAATTTAACAATAACTCATAAGATGGAGGTTTAAATAGATGAATATGGAATTATGGTATACTGAAAATCAAACAGAAAATGTTAACTTTTCAATGAAAGTAAAAAATCATCTTTATTCTGCTGAAAGTGATTTTCAAAAAATAGACATAATAGATACCTACGAATTTGGTAGAGTATTAGTTATCGATAATTGGACAATGGTTACTGAAAAAGATGAGTTCATTTATCATGAAATGATAACACATGTGGCTTTAGCCACAAACCCCAATATAAAAAACGTCCTTGTAATTGGTGCTGGTGATGGCGGTACTGTTAGAGAGTTAACTAGATATCATAACATTCTTAATATAGATATGGTAGAAATAGATAAGTTAGTTGTTGAAGCTTGCATTGAACATCTACCTTTTACATCATGTAAATTAAATGATCCTAGAGTTAATTTATATTTTGAAGATGGAATTAAATTTGTTAAAGACAAAAATAATTTGTACGATTTAATCATAGTTGATTCAACAGATCCTATCGGCCCTGGTGAAGGTCTATTTACAACTGAATTTTATACTAATTGCTTTAATGCATTAACAGAAAAAGGTATATTAATTAATCAATGTGAGAGTCCTTATTATGATAATAATGCCTACGATATGAAAAGATCTTATGGCAAATTAAATAAATTATTTGATATTTGCAAAGCATATCAATACCATATGCCAACCTACCCATCAGGTCATATGATATTCTGTTTTGCTTCAAAAGTATTAGATCCTGTGTCTGATTTAAACTCTGAATCTTGGAATTCTTTAGGATTAACTACAAAATACTATAATACAGATATACATAAAGGGGCATTTGCTCTCCCTAATTATGTTATAAAAATGCTTAGCAATCCTTTAGAATAATATATATTTCAAAAAAAGCAAAAAAATCATAGCTAGAAATAGCTATGATTTTTTACTTATATTATACCAGCAATAATTCCTCCACCAACAACTTTGTTTCCTTGATAGAATACAACTGATTGGCCCTTTGTTATTGCTCTTTGTTTTTCTTTAAAGCTAACTTTAACTTTTCCATCTCTTAAAGGTGAAATAACTGCTTCTGCTGGTTTTCCTGAATATCTAACCTTTGCTTCAACTGTTATTGGCTCTTCAAGCTTATCAAAAGGAATAAAGTTAACATCCTTAGCAACTAAGTCAGTCTTAAATATATCCTCTTCAGGCCCTAATACAACTTCATTAGTTCTAGGATTTATATCAGTTACGAATACTGGTCTTCCAAGGGCTATTCCAAGACCTTTTCTTTGACCTATAGTATAGTAAACTATTCCTTTATGCTGACCTAGTATATTTCCATTCTTATCAACAAAGTTTCCTGGAACTACTTCTAAAGGTCTAGCTTCACTTATGTATCTACCATGATTATTATCTGGTATAAAACAAATCTCTTCACTATCTTTTTTATTATATACTGATAATCCAATTTCCTTAGCTATTTCTCTTATTCTATCCTTTGTGTATTCTCCACAAGGCATAAGAGTATGTGCTAATTGTTCTTGAGTAAAGTTATATAATGCATATGTTTGGTCTTTTCTATCATCATCTGAACGTATTAAAAGATATCTTCCATTTTCATCTTGTTCAATTTTAGCATAGTGACCAGTTGCCACGTAATCAGCACCTATTCCTTTAGCTTTTCTTAATAATTCATCAAACTTTAAATGCTTATTACATGCTATACATGGATTTGGTGTTTTACCCTCTATATATTCTTGAACAAAATAATCAATAACTTTTTCCTTAAAGCTATCTCTGAAGTTCATTACATAGAAAGGTATACCTATTTTATTTGCAACTCTTCTAGCATCATCTACAGCAGAAAGGGAACAACATCCACCTTCTCTTTCTGTATAATCTTTATCTTCTTGCCATATTTGCATTGTAACACCAATTACATCATATCCTTGCTCTTTTAAAAGATAAGCAGCAACGGAGCTATCAACTCCGCCGCTCATACCTATAACTACTTTCTTCTTCTTTTCCATCAAATCACACCTTAAGTTTTTTATTCGTGTCCGTGTACTGCATCATGTAATTCATCATGATCTGTTTCTTCGAATTCCCATCCTTCAGTGCTTAATCCAGCATTTTTTCTGTAGTCATTGATTGCTT
>JAFNXG010000021.1 GCA_017383505.1 Clostridium sp. | reverse complement strand
GTTTTAGAAACTTGTAAATTAGCTAAAGAAAAAGATATCTTGATTATATTTGATGAAGTTCAATGTGGAATAGGAAGAACTGGAACACTATTTGGATATAACCATTTTAATATAACACCTGATATAGTTACTTGTGCTAAGGGATTAGGTGGTGGACTTCCTATAGGTGCAGTATTATGTAATGATAAGCTTTCAGATACATTTAATCCTGGAGATCACGGTTCAACTTTTGGTGGAAATCCTGTTATATGTTCTGGTTCACTTTCAGTTTTAAAACAAATTTGTAATACTGACTCTTATAATCAAATTATTCTTAAAGGGCAGTTAATAAAAGATACTATCTTAAATAGTAATTTAACTTCTGTAAAAGATGTTCGTGGTCTTGGTTTAATGATAGGTATAGAAATTACAGGAGATTCTTCTTTTATCCAAAAGAAAGCATTAGAAAATGGGCTTTTAGTATTAACTGCTGGTAAAAATGTTATACGTTTGTTACCTCCTTTAAATACTTCAATAGATAATATTAAAGAAGGTATTAATATACTTATCTCTACTCTTAAAGAATATTAATAGATATTAGTTAAAATTTATTTTTATTAAGGAGAATTTTATGAATAAACATTTATTACGTATGGATAATCTTTCGAAGGATGAGATTTTAGATATATTAAATCTTGCCGACCAATTAAAATATGAACAAAAACATGGTATAGAGCATCATTTACTTAAAGGAAAATCTTTAGGTATGATTTTTGAAAAAGCATCAACTCGTACTAGAGTTTCCTTTGAAGTAGGAATGTATCAGCTTGGTGGACATCCTCTATTCTTAAGTTCAAAAGATCTACAAATAGGTCGTGGAGAACCTATTCAAGATACAGCTAGAGTTTTATCTAGATACTTAGATGGAATAATGATAAGAACTTTTTCTCAAAAAGAGGTAGAAACTCTTGCAGAGTGCTCTTCTATTCCTATAATTAATGGACTAACTGATGATGAGCATCCATGTCAAGTTTTAGCAGACTTAATGACTATAAGAGAAAAGAAACTTATTCTTGAAGGTTTAAAAGTTGCATATATTGGTGACGGTAATAATATGTGTAACTCTTTAATTGTTGGTTGCTTAACTTTAGGAATGAATATATCTATAGCTAATCCTATTGGCTATAAGCCACCTAAATATTACATTGAAAAAGGTATTTCATTAGCTGAAGAAAATGGAGTTTCTTTCGAAATGACTGAATATCCGTCTGAAGCTATAAAAAATGCTGATGTAGTTATAACTGATGTATGGGCTAGTATGGGACAAGAGTGTGAAAGTAAAAAACGCCAACTAGCTTTCCAAGGATATCAAGTTAATTCTGAAATAATGAAATTAGCTAATAATGATGCTATAGTATTACATTGCCTTCCAGCTCATAGAAATGAAGAAATTACCGAAGAGATACTAGAGGCTCATGCTGATGAAATATTTGAAGAAGCTGAAAATAGACTTCATGCTCAAAAGGCAGTTCTAGTTAAGCTACTGTCTTAATTTTTTATTAATATAATTATATATAAAATATAACTTAAAAAATTGTTATTTCAATATATTTTTAATATATAAGACCTATTACACTTATAATTACTGTAATAGGTCTTAATAATTTTATAAAATTACATATTTAAAGGAGTATAAACTCTTTTTGCTAATTCATCATCTAATAGATATAAAGCTGCTGGATTATCCTCACATCTTCTAACCTTCTTTAAAATTGCATTAAAGCTATTTTCCTCTTCTACTTGCTCATCAATAAACCATTTTAATAAGCTTATTGTAGCATGTTCTTTAACTTCATAAGCAATATCAGTTAACTCATAGATTTTCTTAGTTACTAATTGCTCATGTTGGTATCCCTTTTCAAATACATCAATTACTCCATTATAAGTAACTTGTGGTTTATCAATTTTCTCTAATTCTATTGAACCATTTTTTTGATAAACATATTCATAGAATTTCATAGCATGATCTAACTCCTCTTTAGCTTGAACTCTAAAGAAATTAGCAAATCCAACTAAATCTACTGACTCACAGTATCCTGCCATAGCTAGATATGTATATGAAGAGTAAAACTCAAAATTTACTTGATCATTAAGTGCTTTTAATAAAGTTTCATTTAACATAACTCTAATCCTCCTAATTTTTTCATTATAGCAATATATATTTTCTCATATATATCATTTTTTATCAAATATCTAATAACTACTATATTAATATTTTTTTTAAATACATTAAAAAATTTAATTTACATAACATAATATTATAAATAATTTTTATTTTAATGGAGATTACATTTATGAAAACTAGATTATTTAAATTAAATGAAATTGCTATAGGAAATGATGATCAAGCTACAAAAACACCTTTTTATTCAACTGATCTAACTTCTGGAGTTGTTTGGGTTGTTAAGCCTGGTCAAAAAGTACCTACTCATATGCATACGACTTCTGATGATGTATGGATATGTATGCAAGGAAAAGGAATATTCTATCCTGAACAAGGCAAAGAAGTTGAAATTTCTAAAGGCGATATAATATTATCTGCTAAAAATGAGCATCATGGAATGCTTAATACTGGAGATGAAGATTTTATATTTATAGGAATAATTGCACCTACACCTTCTGATTATCATCCAGTATAGTATTTAAACTAATAAAGATTATACATAATAAAATGTATAATCTTTATTAGTTATTTTTCAATATAATTAATTACATGTTTAATTATCATATTAATGCTTCCATCACCATTACGTTGAATCTCAAATTTACTATTATCATGGTAAGCTTCTTCATTAATATATAAATCTATATCTTTATCTATTTTTAGTCTTATTCTCTTAAGCTTTTTCTCAACCCATGCCTTATCAACTGAAATTTCTTTTTCTAATCCATTTCCACTCATAAAAGTTTCAAAATCTTGCTTTTGAGTTATACTATCCTTAAACAATTCATTAGATATTTCTTGAATATTAATTGATTCTTCTTCTTTTAGTTTACTTTTAACAGTAGTTCTTATCATCTCCGCCTTTTCAGCATCTTCTGTAATATTACTTCTAGTCCAACTTTCTGTTGCTTTTAAAAATGTTTTAGTCATATCTCTCTTATTAGCAACAATATTACACCCTAAGAAGCTATTCATAAAATAATTTGCTCCATATTCATCATCTTGACTAGATTTTTTTTGCTTATCAATTACATATAAATCAAATGCTTGATTTTCTCTTATTGGCTTTATAAATGCAGCCTTCTGAATTCTTTGACTACTACTTGGTAATCCTGCTGCTTGAGGAATTATTCCTATTCCTATTTTATTATCTAAAAACTCAACTGAATGTGTAAAGTTTTTTACATAATCCATCTTAAGTATTCCTATCATAGGTCCTATATCTGTAACTAACGAAACTACTATTAAATCACAAGGTGGAATATTAATATTTCCCTTCATAATAGAAAAAAGCTGTCTAGATAATTCTTTAGATAATTCTAAAAAGTTATTATCTATTCCATTCAAATAATCTTGTACTATTTCTTTTACAATGTTTCTTTCTAATTTAAATAATGCTGTTTTTAATTCATCATCTTTCAAACACTTATCTATATGTTTATGTAAAAACTTATATATATCTTCATTTAATTCTAATGTATATTCATTTAGTATTGGCTCAGATGTATTCGTATCTAAAATATGTATTACCGCTTCTTGAATATTTATATCATTAATATATTCCAAAATATCACCTCTATTTTTACTTTTGTAATTACTTTAGATATTATATCATCATCTCATATTATATATAATTTATTTTTTTAATTTATTGCACATACTAAATCCATAGAATAAATTATTAACGAGGTTAATTATGGATAAAAATAGTTTAAAAAAGAATATAATATCAAAGACTATATTATTTATATTTATAATGCTATTTATTAGTATCTTTAAAGCATTGTTTGGAGATGAAAATACTCCTGTTGCAATTACAACAATAATAGTTCTACTAATGCTTTTAGGTAGAGATTTAACTCAATATCCTTTAAAAAACTTTTTAACACTTCTTGGAATAAACTTAGCATTAGGTTTTGCTGCTTTTATATCCGCTAGTAATGTATGGCTGGGAATAATTTTAGACTTTTTATCTCTGTCATTAATTGGATATTACTTTAGTTATAATCTCACTAAAGGATTAGTATTACCTTATGGATTGCAATACCTATTTACTTTAAATGCTCCCGTTTATGGCGAAGTTTTTGTTAAAAGAATTTTAGGACTAATATTCAGCGCTGTAATTATTATGATTAGTCAATTTATAGTAAATTCAAAGAAAACTAATACATTTAAGAAAGAAAATTCATTAATAGGATTTAAGACCGATGAAAGTGACTCTATATATCGATATGTAAACATATTTGGTAAAGAGGTAAAAATTCATACTGTAAGAGCTTCTTATGCTATTCGAGTAGGTATACTTACAGCATTAACATCTTTTATTACCTTTTATTTTAAGTTAGCGGAAGGACGTTGGATGGCATATACTATATTTTCTCTAACTGAATTATATTCAGAGAACTGTAAAATTAGAGCTAAAAAAAGAATTCAAGGAACTATTATAGGTGCAGTAATAGTATTAATCTTATTTATATTTATAAAAAATAATACCTTGAGAGTACTAATAGTATTAATAGCTGGATATTTAAATTCATTTGCTGTAGATTATAGAGATGTTATAGTATTAGTAACTATTTCAGCAATTACACCTCTTGCAATTACAAATGGTTCTGTAAAAACTGTCTTAGAAAGAATATTTTATGTTGGGGTAGGTACTATTCTAGCTTTATTAGCTAACAGATTTATTTTAAGAAAAAATCAACCTGATGATATAAGTAAATAATATTTACTATTCCTCATAGACTTTAATGTAAATAAAAAAGATGATTTCAAATAAATAGAAATCATCCTTTTTACTTCTACTATATTAATATATTGATATTAAACATTTCTTACATTCCACTTAATAAATAACATAAGTCCAATATTAAATATAGCTGTTATTATAAGAATTACTCCTAGTGGC